>NZ_JBDJPF010000046.1:0-56137 GCF_054957865.1 Streptomyces xingningensis | reverse complement strand
GAACCAGTGACCTCTTCCGTGTCAGGGAAGCGCTCTCCCGCTGAGCTAATCGTCCTTGGAGGTGGAGACGGGATTTGAACCCGTGTAGACGGCTTTGCAGGCCGTTGCCTCGCCTCTCGGCCACTCCACCAACGGAGCGGGGGTTCGGGAAGATCCCCCACAGAGCGGACGACGAGATTCGAACTCGCGACCCTCACCTTGGCAAGGTGATGCTCTACCAACTGAGCCACGTCCGCATGCCTCCCTCGGACCCGGTCCGAGAGGTGCCTTTGCCGTTTCGCTTCCGCGTCCCGGCGACGTGTTGAACTCTAGCGGATTCCAGCGCCAGCTCAAATTCCGTTTCCGCAGCGTGCTGCCCTGTTCTCCGGCGTTCTTCGGCGTTCTTCGGCCCGGTCCACCCCTGATGGCCGCGCCATAGACTCTTTGACGTGCACTACCTTCCCTCGATGGCCCGCTTCCGCGGCCTCCTCGCCACCGATCTACGCGATGTCACCAGCGACCCGGCAGCTCTGGAGTCCAGGGGCTGGTGGGCGGTGGTCGTGGATTTCGAGGGAGGCATCACCTGCGCCCGCTTCGGTGACGTGCGCCCCGCCCCGCCCACTGCCGCGGATGGATGGCGGGGGCCTGCCCCCGAGACCTGGATCAGCTCCCTCGACCACGGCGCCTACACCGCGGGCGTGCGGCGCATACGCGAGCACATAGCCGCCGGTGACGTATACCAGGCCAATCTCTGCAGGGTGCTGAGCGCGCCGTTGCCCGACCCACCCACCGCCGATGTGGACGCCCTCGGCGCGCTGCTCGCCGTCGGCAACCCCGCCCCCTACGCCGGCACGGTCCGGCTGCCCGCTCATGGTGTGGAAGTGGCCACCGCCTCCCCCGAGCTGTTCCTGCGCCGAGCCGGTGACACCGTGGAATCCGGACCGATCAAGGGCACCGGCCGCATCGCCGCCGACCTGCTGGAAAAGGACCACGCCGAGAACGTGATGATCGTGGACCTGGTCCGCAACGACCTGGGGCGCGTCTGCGCCACCGGTTCGGTGACCGTCCCTGGACTCTGTGTGGTCGAGCAGCATCCCGGCCTGGTTCATCTCGTCTCCACCGTGCGGGGCGACATAGCCGATGGCGTCGGCTGGGCAGAGCTTTTCGCCGCCGCCTTCCCACCGGGCTCGGTGACCGGTGCACCCAAAACCAGCGCGCTGCGGATCATCGAATCCCTGGAGACCATGCCCCGCGGGCCCTATTGTGGGGGAATCGGCTGGGTCGACGCCGACCGGGGCACGGGCGAGCTGGCGGTGGGTATCCGCACCTTCTGGATCGACCGCACCGCACCCGGTGGTGCCGCGCTGAGATTCGGCACCGGAGCAGGTATCACCTGGGGCTCCGATCCGGAGCAGGAATGGGCCGAGACCGAACTCAAGGCGGCCCGGCTGCTCGCGATAGCTTCGGGCACACACCGGCTGCTGGGAAGGACGAAACGGTGACGACGATCTGGCTCGATGGCGCGCTCCATGACGAGCGCAGTGCTCGAGTCTCGGTGTTCGATCACGGGCTCACGGTCGGCGACGGGGTTTTCGAGACCATCAAGACCGTGCATGGCCGTCCCTTCGCCATGACCCGTCATCTCGCCAGACTCGGCAACTCCGCTCGCGGCCTGGGGCTGCCCGAGCCGGACCTCGAAGAGGTACGCCGGGCCTGCACGGCGGTACTCGAGGCCCGCCCCATGCCGCTGGGCCGACTGCGGATCACCTACACCGGCGGCGTCTCCCCACTGGGTTCCGACCGCGGCACCACCGGTCCCACCCTCCTCGTCGCTCTCGGCGAGGTCCGGCGCAGGCCCGACACGACGGCCGCCATCACCGTCCCTTGGACCCGCAACGAGCGCGGCGCCCTCGCCGGTCTCAAGTCCACGTCATATGCCGAGAACGTCGTCGCCCTTGCCAGAGCGAAGGAGCACGGCGCCACCGAGGCGCTGTTCTCCAACACCGTGGGCGAGCTCTGTGAGGGCACCGGTTCCAATGTCTTTGTTGTCGTCGACGGGGAGCTGCACACTCCGCCGATTGCCTCGGGTTGCCTGCCCGGGATCACCCGCGCACTCGTCCTGGAATGGGCCGACGTCAAGGAGACCGAGCTGCCGATGGAGGTGCTGGACCGGGCCGATGAGGTCTTCCTGACCTCCAGTCTTCGCGACGTCCAAGCCGTCCAAGCCGTCGACGGCCGTCGGCTCTCCGGTGCACCGGGCCCGGTGACCGCGAAGGCCATGCGGATCTTCGACGAGCACGCCGCGGCCGATCTCGATCCGTAGACCCGATCCGACAAAGCCCATGACGTGGCGGGCATGGGGCAGGTACAACACCAACGTGACCACTACCCTGCGGCCCACCGCACCCGAGCAGCGCACCGACGACGGCGGCAGGTCTCGTTCGTACGACGTCTGTGTCAACGGAAGGCCCGTCGGGCGGGTCGACCTCGCCGCGAGCACCGCTTTCGGGCCACGAACCGGCCGGATAGCGCGGCTCGACATCGACGAGCAGGACCGGCACCGAGGGCGTGGCACGGTTGCCGCCCTCGCCGCCGAGGAAGTACTGCGCGACTGGGGCTGCGGCCGGGTGGAAGTGAGCATCCCGGCCGCCGCGGAGCCCGCGCTGGAGCTCGCCGCGACGCTTGGCTACACCGAGAGCAGTCGCGAGCTGGCGAAGTCGCTCACCACCTCGCCCGACCTGCCCGCGGGCAGTGTCGTACGGCCCATGAGCCAGGCCGAGTTCCCGGCCTGGCAGACGGCCGTGAAAGCCGGCTATGTGCAGGCCTGGCTGGACCGCGGGGTGGCCCGGATGGACGCCGAGGCCAAGGCGGAGCGGGACCACGCCACCTTCCTGCCGCTCGGCCTCGCCACGGCCGGCACCGCCCTGCGTATCCTGGCCCACCATGGCACGGACGTCGGCACGCTCTGGCTGGCGCAAACGGACCGTGGCGGCTACGTGATGTACGTCGAAGTCACCCCCGGGCACCGCGGCCACGGGCACGGCCGGACCCTGATGCTCGCCGCCGAGCGCGAGATCCTGGCGGCCGGAGCGCCCACCCTCGCCCTGAATGTCTTCGCCGGCAACACCCCGGCCCTGCGGTTGTATGCGTCACTCGGCTACGAGCCGACGCACCACTATCTGCACAAGGTTCTGCTCTAACCGTCCAGCAGCCGGTCGGCGATCTCCTCGATCCGCTCGCGCAGTCCCTCCTGGCTCTTGCCGCCGTCCAGCCGCTCCCCGTCGATGACATAGGTGGGCGTGCCCGTCACGCCGATTGCCTTGCCTTCGGCCTGGTCCGCGTCGACGATCAGCAGATGCCGGCCGTCGATCAGCGCGGTGTCCACTTCCTCGGGGTCCAGCCCCAGCTCGCCTGCCACCTGGACGAGCAGTTGCTCGCCCCGGGTGTCCAGCTCCTCGGTGCGAGCCAGGACCGCCTCGATGTACGGCCACCCCTGCCCCTGCTCGGCAGCCTCCTCGGCGGCCTGGGCGGCGGCGTACGCGTGCCGGTGCTTCTCCAGCGGAAAGTGCCGCAGCCGGATCTCCAGCCGCGCCCCATAGCGGGCGCGCAGCGCACGGAGGTCTTCGAGGGCCGCACGGCAGTCGGGGCACTGCAGCTCGCACCAGACGTCGAGTACGGCACGGGAGGTGTTGGTGTCGCTCATGGGGTCAGTCTCCCAGTCCGTACGGAGGAACGGGATCTAGGCCCAGGGGAGGAGAGAGCCCCTTACTCGACCCGGAGTTCTCCCTGAGCTCCCATCTGATCGTGGCATGTATGGCTCCGGCAGGTGCAGGATGGAGGAGGAGACCAACATCGGCAGGAGGATCGGATGCTGACCGAGACCGTATGCGCCGCGGTGTCCGCGGGCGGCCTGGGCATCGCCCTGCTGACGGCGTACCGCAAGCGCTTTCTCACCGCGACCCGGATAGCGGCCTACTCCCTCATCCCCATCGGGCTGGTCATGACGGGGATCGTCAAGGCGGTCACCAAGCTGGCCTTTGACCCGGTGGCCTGGGTGGGCGTCGGTATCCTGGCGCTCTCCGCCTTGCTGTTCCTGGCGAGCAAGGCAGCCGGGCGCCGTGGCACCGGCAGCCGGAAGGAGCGCAAGGCGATGGCCGCCGCACGCGACGATGCCGTGGCACCCGCGGCCTCCGCGGCCTTGCCGGGGTCGGCCCAAACGCCGGAGCGCTCGAAGAGCAAGGCTCGGCCCAAGTCCGGCGGCGAGGACTTCTCGGACATCGAGGCCATCCTCAAGAAGCACGGGATCTGACGAACTCCCGCGCACAGCTGGCGTGTTGGTAAAACGGTCGCGGCGCGCTGCGCCATGATCTGCCGGAGATGAACGACGAACCAGCAGACACGGCCGAGGAATCGCGCGGCTGTCTCTTCGCCTTGTCCCAGCCGCCGTTGATGTTCTTCCTCGCCTTTGTGGCCACGCTGATCCTGCTGACCGCCGTCCATGACCTGTACCGCTGGTGACGCGCACGCTCAGTCCGCGGCCTCCCGTTGGCGTGCCCGGTATGCGGCGACGTGGAGTCGGTTGCCGCATATGCGGCCATCGCAGTAGCGGCGCGAGCGATTGCGGGACAGATCGACGAAGGCGCGCCCGCAGCCCGGTGCCTCACAGCGCCGCAGTCGTTCACGCTCGCCCGCGACGACGAGGAACGCCAGCGCCATGCCACCGTCCGCCGCGAGGTGCTGGGCGAGGGAAGCGCCGGGCGCGAAGTAGTGCACATGCCAGTCGTAGCCATCGTGGTCGGTCAGCCGAGGTGTGGTCCCTGCCTCGGCGACCAGGGAATTGAGCAGCGCAGCGGTGGCGGGGGTGTCAGCAGCATCGAAAACTTGAGCGAACCTGGTGCGGATCGATCGCACGGCGAGCAGATCCGCATCCCGGAGGTCATCGATGCCGCTTATGGCGTTGCGCTCGATGAACGCCCGCAGCGCGGCGAGATCCACCAGGCTGTCACCGTTGGGATCTCCCGGAGCTCGAGGAGTTTTGGGTGCGGTGTTCAGGAGGTCGACGACGGCGTCGAGCGCGCACCGGGTGTCGTGGTTGATCAGCACGGTTCGTTCGCTCCCTGGCCGGACGGATAGGGCGGCAATTGTTCGACTGCGAGCCACTGACCTTACTGGTTCCGGCCGTGCCACCACGCGAAGGTGCCGTCACCGCGACGGATTCCGCGGTGACGGCACTGGTGGGATGCCCTTATGCGAGACGAGTGCGTGTGCTGGGTGCGGGCCGCCTCCCCGAGTGGGCGGCGCGCTGTGAACTGTTTCGCCCGGTTTCAGCTCTCGGCCAGAATGTGCGAGAGCTCGGTGTCCAGATCGAAGTGCCGGTGCTCGGTGCCGGGTGGGACGGCTGCGTCGGTTCGCTTCAGAAACGACTCCAGGGCTCGCGCCGGAGCCTCCAGCAGGGCCTCGCCCTCGGGGGAGCTGAGCGCGATGCACACGACGCCCTGGCCGTGGCTGCGGGACGGCCATACACGGACGTCGCCGGTGCCGGTGGGCCGGTGCAGGCCCTCGGCGAGCAGATCCCGGGCGAAGACCCACTCGACCGTCTCTTCGGCTCCGGTATGGAAGGTGGCGTGCACGGCATACGGATCGGAAGTGTCGTACCGCAGGCCTGCGGGTACAGGCAGTGACGATTCACTCGACACAACGAGGCGCAGGTGCAGCTCACAGCTGACCGTGGTGTTCATAAGCGCCAGGGCCTTTCGCTCAGTGTGCGCTCGGGGGTTCGCACGTCGGCGAAATCGACATGCCACCTACGGTGCCGTTGTAAACCCCTCTGCCCGTTTTGGGGCTCTTCGTATACCCCGGACGGCCGACCGTCTCCATCGCGAATGCACCCATTCCGGTGAGATCGCAGAGCTCCACCGCATTGACCCCCCGGACACGGAGAGTGATGGCTGCTGGTTTGCGCCCGGAGCGGATGGTTCTGGGCATCGCCTGACATGCGGTAATGTTTGCGATGCGCCCGGGTGATTAGCTCAGCGGGAGAGCGCTTCGTTCACACCGAAGAGGTCACTGGTTCGATCCCAGTATCGCCCACACCAATGGACCGAGGGTCCGACAAGGGCAACTTCCTTGCGGACTCTCGGTTTTTCGTATGCGCTGGCACGCATGGTCCGGCATCCGAAAATCGCGCTCAACCACTACCGCTTCCGTGACGATTGGCCGCTCGACGTGCCGCCGGACACCGTCTACGCGGCCCTGGAAGCGGTGGCCGGCTATCCCTCCTGGTGGCCGCAGGTTCTGGAGGTGGCCCAGGTGGACGAGAAGAGCGGTCTGGTGCGCTTCCGCTCCTTCCTGCCGTACGAGCTGGCCGTCACCGTTCGAGAGAGCCGCCGCGATCCACGCACCCGGGTACTGGAGATCACCCTGTGCGGCGATCTGGAGGGGTGGGTGCGCTGGACGGTGCTGCCGTGCGGTGCCACCGGAGCCCTGGCCCGGTTCGAGCAAGAGGTGGACGTACGCAAACCGTTGATGCGGCGCCTGGCAATGCCGGGGCGGCCGCTCTTCATCGCCAACCATGCCTGGATGATGCGGGGCGGGCGGCGCGGACTGCGGGCGCTGTTGGGCCGCGGCCCCCGGGAGATTTGATGGGGAGCCGCCGCGCCCTGTATTGTTCAGTGCGTTCCGAGGGCTGGCGAAAGCTTCCAGGACCCGGCGGAAATCCGGGCGATTAGCTCAGCGGGAGAGCGCTTCGTTCACACCGAAGAGGTCACTGGTTCGATCCCAGTATCGCCCACCCCGGGAGGCCGGTCCGTCAATTGACGGACCGGCCTTGTGCGTTGCCGTCACCTCAGGCGGCCGCAGGCAGCCGTGGCCGTAGCGGCCAGGCCGGATCGCACTCCTCGTTCGAGCCGTTCCGTGCGAACCAGGCCTGCAGGCCACGAGCCTGCGCCGCATGCCAGACCATCTGCCGTGAGTGCAGCTCGGCCGGGCTCAGCCGCTCCAGACGCGACGCGAACCGGCGGCCTATGGTCCGTACGACCTCCAGAGCCGCCGTTGCATCGGCGGCGGCATCGTGTGCCCCCGTCAGTTCCACGCCGTAGTGCGCGCACAGATCCGTCAAGGTGCGATGGCCCTTGCGATAGCGGTCGAGGTGTTTGTCGAGCACCCAGGGATCCAGGACGCATAGCGCGATGCTCCCGAGATAGCCGGCCAGCGGCTGGGCCCGGTGCCGCCGCAACTCGCGGTCCAGCAGGGTCAGATCGAACGGCGCGTTCATCACGACCAGGGGAACGCCACCGGCCGCCTGGTCGGCCACCGCCCGGGCCAGCTCCTCCATCACCGGTGCGGGCCACCGTCCGTACCGCTGCAGATGGGTGTCGGTCAGACCGTGTATCGCGGTCGCCCCCTCGGGGACCGGAACTCCCGGATTGATCAGCCAGCGGGTGGCCACCGGCGAGGCCCCTGCCTGTGACTGCATCACGACGGCCGCCGACACGATCCGGTCGTGCTCGACATCGACCCCGGTCGTCTCGGTGTCGAAGGCGGCGAGTGGTCCCTCGAACCAGCACGGCATGTCACAACTCCTCGCGCTTGCCCGGCAAATGGCGTGTTTCCCCCTCCCCGCGAGGTGATACCCGGTCATCCGGCGAGTCGAACCGCCCCCGTTTGCCGGGGAGTTCGGGTGGAGACAACACACTTGTACGGACCAATGGACCGGTGAGCCCGGAAGGTGTTTCGGACATGGCGCTCGCGCAGCCCGACCCGGCCGCGCCGGCGAGGAGGCTGCCGACCGGGCGGCCCGCACCACGGCGCGGCGCTCTCGCCACCACCGCGTGCATGGAGACCCTGCAGGTCGGCTATTTGCACGCGGTCGCCGCGGCGGCGGGCTGCTCCCTCGCGCAGCCCTTCCCCGACTACGGCATCGACTGGCACGTCAGCCACAGCGCCCCCGGCCACACCATGGACGACGAGGTCACCATCAAGGTGCAGCTCAAGTGCACCTACCAGCTGAGTCCTCGGCTGCCCGGCCGGTCCTTCCCGTTCACTCTCGACAACGATCACCTCGCCAAGCTGGCCCGCACCCCGGTATCGGTGCACAAGATCCTGGTGGTGATGGTGGTGCCGCGTACCCGGGACGACTGGCTGCTGGTCGGGCACGACCGGCTTGAACTGCGGCACTGCTGCTACTGGGCCAATCTGGCGGGGCGTCCGGTGACCGGCCGGCGCAGAACCACGGTGCGCATCCCCACCTCGCACGTCTTCGACGACCACGCCCTCTGCGAGATCATGACGCGGGTCGGGGCGGGAGGGAGACCCTGATGCCACGGCCCGCTGCCGACCCGGTGGACCCCGCCGTCCTGGGCGCCCTGCTCGCCCGTCATGGCTGGCGACGGCGCGGGGGAGCCGCCCGGCACTACAGCCGCTGGACACCGCCCGAATCCACCGGGACCAGCGTGCTCGTCCCGGAGAGCCATGCCTTTCCCGACAGTGCCGATCTGCTCACCGAGGCCCTCACCGCCCTGGAGCGCAGCGCCTCTCCGTCGGCCCGTCAGATCCTCGTTGCACTGCGCGTGCCCAGCGATGAGATCCGCTGGTGCCGAGACATCCCCGAGCCCCAGGCCCCGGCCGTCGCGTGGACCGCGCAGGAACGGTTACGGGCCGGTGCCCGCGCGATGCTGCTCGCCGGGGCGCTGGCCGCCGAGGGCCGGGCCGGCTACCACGGCGCCCGGCACCGCCACCGGGCCGAGGCCGTGCTGGACCGGCTGCGGGCGGGTCCCGTCCGTTCCGGCCGTGAGCTGGCCGTCTTCCTGCCGATCGGGCCCGACGACCCGGATGGGCGCCCGGCCGTCGCCGCCCTGCTGCGCGCGCTGCACGCGGCCCGCGACGCCACCGACTACCAGCGGGCCACCGGGCGGTCGGAGGCGTTCGACGCGGCGGTGGAGGCAGGGGTGTGCCAGGAACTGACCGAGGCCATTGCCATGCTGGTCAGCGGCTCGGAGGGGATCCGGGTCAGGGTGGACTGGGCCCCGGCCGCCGGACCACCCCGGGGTTTCGCGGCCCGGCCCGAGCCGGTGGAGTTCTCTCCGGGCGATCTTCAGGCGCTGCGGGAGGCCGGGGCCCGGTACATACGGGACGAACCATCGGTGCCTGTACGGCTCACCGGAACCGTGGTGCGCATGGGGCGTGAAGCCCCGTGTGGGGCTGGAGTGGTCCGATTGCGGGTGCTCTCGGGGGCGGAGGTGACCGAGGTGCGCGTGGAGCTCGGCGAGGACGACTACCGGATCGCGGGCCAGGCCCATC
Organism: Streptomyces xingningensis; assembly: GCF_054957865.1. Taxonomy (NCBI): domain Bacteria; kingdom Bacillati; phylum Actinomycetota; class Actinomycetes; order Kitasatosporales; family Streptomycetaceae; genus Streptomyces; species Streptomyces xingningensis. The sequence continues at coordinate 46,861 of NZ_JBDJPF010000046.1, read as the reverse complement.
TGGTGGGCCTGCCGGTCAGGATCAGCGGCAGACTCCAGAGCCGGGGCGGCTTCCGGAGGCTGACCGAAGGAGGTGAGGTGACGCCCGTACAGGTCGATGAGGCGGAGCGGGACCGGCTGCTCAAGTCGCTCCAGGCGAGCTTCGACGTCTTCGGGGAGCGGAACGACGGCGTCTGACCGCTTCGCGACCACGGCACCGGGCTCGGTACGATTCAGGCGCGCAGCATCCGCTGCCGCATCCCATGAGTCAGGAGAGTCCGGTGTCAGACGTCCGTGTGATCATCCAACGCGATTCCGAGCGGGAAGAACGCGTGGTGACCACGGGCACCACGGCGGCCGATCTCTTCGCCGGCGAGCGCACCATCGTCGCCGCACGCGTGGCGGGCGAGCTGAAGGACCTGGCCCACGAGCTCGCCGAGGGCGATGAGGTCGAGCCCGTGGAGATCTCCTCCACGGACGGTCTCGATATCCTGCGGCATTCCGCCGCGCACGTCATGGCCCAGGCCGTGCAGGAGCTGTTCCCCGAGGCCAAGCTGGGCATCGGCCCGCCGGTCAAGGACGGCTTCTACTACGACTTCGACGTCGAGAAGCCTTTCCATCCCGATGACCTCAAGCTCATCGAGAAGAAGATGCAGGAGATCATCAAGCGGGGGCAGAAGTTCTCCCGCCGTGTGGTGACCGACGAGGCGGCGCGCGAAGAGCTGGCCGACGAGCCGTACAAGCTGGAGCTGATCGGGCTCAAGGGCTCGGCCTCGCACGACGACGGGGCGGACGTCGAGGTGGGGGCCGGAGAGCTCACCATCTACGACAACCTGGACGCCAAGACCGGGGAGCTGTGCTGGAAGGACCTCTGCCGGGGGCCGCACCTGCCGACGACCCGGGTGATTCCGGCGTTCAAGCTGATGCGCAACGCGGCCGCGTATTGGCGTGGCAGCGAGAAGAACCCCATGCTGCAGCGCATCTACGGCACCGCGTGGCCGTCGAAGGACGAGCTGAAGGCGCACCTGGAGTTCCTGGCGGAGGCGGAGAAGCGGGATCACCGCAAGCTCGGTGCCGAACTCGACCTGTTCTCCATCCCGGAGCAGATCGGCTCGGGCCTGGCGGTCTTCCACCCCAAGGGCGGCATCGTCCGCCGGGTCATGGAGGACTACTCACGCCGCCGGCACGAGGAGGAGGGGTATGAGTTCGTCTACACCCCGCACGCCACCAAGGGGAAGCTCTTCGAGCAGAGCGGCCACTTGGAGTGGTACGCGGACGGTATGTACCCGCCCATGCAGCTCGACGAGGGCGTGGATTACTACCTGAAGCCCATGAACTGCCCCATGCACAACCTGATTTTCGACGCGCGGGGGCGGTCGTACCGCGAACTGCCTTTGAGGCTGTTTGAGTTCGGGACCGTCTACCGGTACGAGAAGTCGGGCGTGGTGCACGGCCTGACCCGGGCCCGCGGCTTCACCCAGGACGACGCGCACATCTACTGCACTCGCGAGCAGATGGCGGACGAGATCGACCGGGCGCTCAACTTTGTGCTGGGTCTGCTCCGCGACTACGGCCTGAACGACTTCTACCTGGAGCTGTCCACCAAGGACCCGGAGAAGTTCATCGGCTCGGACGAGGTCTGGGAAGAGGCCACCGAGACGCTGCGCAAGGTGGCGGAGAAGCAGGGCCTCGAGCTGGTCGCCGACCCCGGTGGCGCGGCCTTCTACGGCCCCAAGATCTCGGTGCAGGCGCGGGACGCGATCGGCCGCACCTGGCAGATGTCCACCATTCAGCTGGACTTCAATGTGCCGGAGCGCTTTGACCTGGAGTACACCGCGGCGGACGGCTCCAAGCAGCGTCCGGTCATGATCCACCGTGCGCTGTTCGGATCGATCGAGCGGTTCTTCGCGGTGCTGCTGGAGCACTACGCGGGCGCGTTCCCGGCGTGGCTGGCGCCGGTGCAGGCGGTCGGCATCCCGATCGGTGACTCGCATGTGCCGTACCTCCAGGAGTTCGCGGCCATGGCGAAGGCCAAGGGGCTGCGGGTGGACGTCGACGCGTCGGACGACCGGATGCAGAAGAAGATCAGGAATGCCCAGCGCAGCAAGATCCCGTTCATGATCATCGCTGGCGATGAGGACATGGCCAACGGCGCCGTGTCCTTCCGCTACCGCGACGGTTCGCAGAAGAACGGGATTCCGCGTGACGAGGCGTTGCAGGAGATCATGGATGCGGTGGAGCGGCGGATCCAGGTGTGACCTCGGCTCCGCGCCGGCGGAGAGGATCCGTTGAGGGGCGGCCCAAGGCGGGCCGCCCCTCTCTGCACCCACCCCCACCCGGGCGAATATGCTGCTCAACATGACGAGTGAGCCGGAGCAGCAGATCGGAGTAGGGTCCCCGGACGCCTTTCAGCGCCTGTGGACGCCCCACCGGATGGCGTACATCCAGGGGGAGAACAAGCCGACCGGCCCGGGGGCCGATGACGGCTGCCCGTTCTGCGCGATCCCGGCCAAGTCCGATGAGGACGGGCTGATCATCGCCCGAGGTCAGCGGGTGTATGCGGTGCTCAATCTCTATCCGTACAACGGCGGCCACTGCATGATCGTGCCGTTCCGCCATGTCGCCGACTACACGGACCTCGACGAGGCCGAGACCGCCGAGCTCGCCGGATTCACCAAGCGGGCGATGACCGCGCTGCGTGCCGCTTCCGGGGCGCACGGCTTCAACATCGGTATGAACCAGGGCGTGGAGGCCGGTGCCGGCATCGCCGCCCACCTGCACCAGCACATCGTGCCCCGCTGGGGCGGTGACACCAACTTCATGCCCGTCGTGGGCCACACCAAGGTGCTGCCCCAACTCCTCGCGGACACCCGGAAGATGCTGGCCGACGTCTGGCCGGCGGCCTAGGCATCCTCCGAGCCCGCAAAGGACACGAATTATAGCCAAACCGAGAAAATCGCTTAAAAACTGGACATAAACGCTCTAATGGTGCGGTGACCTTCCTTCACCGCCGTACCGTGCTGCGTGCAGCCGCGAGCGGTGTCCTCGCCGGAGCGGCGGGGGCACCGCTCGCGGGCTGTGACGAGGAACAGCAGGCCCGGCCCGTTCGGACCGGCCGGGTACGGGCGCCCGTTTCGCCGGTACCGGCAGTGCCGCCCCGGCTGCCTCCACTGCCCGCCGGGCTTCCCGCGCAGATCGACCACGGTTCCCGCCGGAGCAAGGCGGTGGCGCTCACCTTTCACGGCCGCGGAGACCCGGGATCGGCCACCAGCCTGCTGACGGAGGCGGAACGGGCCGGGGCGCGCATCACCGTGCTGGCCGTCGGCGACTGGCTGGACGCGCAGCCGCAGCTGGCGCGCCGGATCCTCGACGGCGGGCATGAGCTGGGCAATCACACCATGCGCCACCTCGACATCTGCTCGATGAGCGGCAAGGCCGCCTACGCCGAGATCACCGAGTGCGCCGACCGGCTGCGGCGGCTCACGGGTGGCATCGGGCGCTGGTTTCGCCCTTCGCGCGCTCGGCGCGCCACCGATCAGGTGCTCCGGCTGGCGCGCAAGGCCGGTTACCCGCACGTCCTCTCGTACGACGTGGATTCCCTCGACTTCACCGACCCGGGTGCGACCGCGGTCCGGCGTACCGTCCTGAACGCGGTACGGCCCGGGTCGGTCGTGAGCCTGCACTTCGGGCACGCCGGCACGGTCGCCGCGCTGCCCGCGATCCTCGACGGCCTGCACCGCCGCGGTCTGCGTGCGGTGACGACTACGGAGCTGCTGACCCGATGATCCCGTTCTCGCACGTTCGTCCCCGTCCACGTCGGGTCCGCCAGGCCGTGCTGCTGGCCCTCGCCGGCGCGCTGTTGGCCGTCTCCGGCTGTGGTGATCACGACAGCGGTTCCGAGGCGGCCGACCGGCAGTCGCGTCAGCACCCCAGTCAGGGAGCGGCGCGGGGCATGCCGCAGGGGCTGCCGGGGATGCCGCCGCTGCTCGATCCGAACGACCTCTATGCCGCCGACCGGCCGAACGCCCTGTCGCCGGTGGTCAGGAATTTCCCGTCCCGGGTCTATGTACCCAACACCGAGTCGGACACGGTCAGTGTCATCGATCCCAGGACCTACAAGGTGGTGGAGACGATTCCGGTCGGCTCCCAGCCGCAGCACGTGGTGCCGTCCTGGGATCTGAAGACGCTCTGGGTCAACAACGACCGCGGCCATACGCTCACTCCGATCGATCCGGCCACCGGCAAGGCGGGCAAACCGGTCGACGTCCATGATCCGTACAACCTCTACTTCACCCCGGACGGCAAGTATGCGGTGGTGATGGCCTCGATGGACCGTGAGCTGGTGTTCCGGGACGCGCACACCATGAAGCGGATGAAGACGGAGCCGGTGAGCTGTCTGGGGGTCAACCACGCGGATTTCTCGCCGGACGGGCGGTACTTCATCGTCTCCTGTGAGTTCTCCGGGGAACTGCTCAAGGTCGACACGGCCCGGATGAAGGTCATCGGGCAGCGGAAGCTGCCGTTCGACGGCGCGATGCCCCAGGATGTGAAGATCTCCTCGGACGGCAAGACCTGGTATGTCGCCGACATGATGGCCGACGGGGTGTGGGTGCTGGACGGCGACAGATTCACCGAGCCCTGGCTGATGCCGACGGGCAAGGGCGCGCACGGACTCTATGTGAGCCGGGACTCCAAGTCGATGTACATCTCCAACCGGGGCGAGGGCTCGATTTCCGTACTCGACCTGGCCAGCCGCAAGTTGGTGCACAAGTGGGAGCTGCCGGAGGGGGGAAGCCCGGACATGGGCGGTGTCTCGGCGGACGGCAAGGAGCTGTGGCTGTCGGGTCGTTACAACAGCGAGGTGTATGTGATCGACACCAGGGACGGGCATCAGATCGCCCGGATCCCGGTGGGAGCCGGTCCGCACGGACTCGCCGTCTATCCACAGCCGGGCCGCTACTCGCTGGGCCACACCGGGATCTTCCGATAGGCCCAACTCGACTCCTGCTCCGGGCAGGCCAGGACACCGGCTCCGATCCGCGATGCCTGACCGAGGGCATCGGCCACCGGGACAAGCTCCGCCACGGTTCCGCTATGCGTTGTAGACGTCGGCCTGGCGCGGTGCGGGGTCCTGGACGGCACCGCTGAGGAAGTTCGCCCGGTTGCCGAAGCGTTCGATGTTCACGCCGTGGTCGCCGAGCACACGCAGTGCCGCTTCGTGCACCACGCGCAGGACCGGGGTGGCGGCGCGCAGCGCGTCATCGGCCATGAACCGGTGGCGCCAGGGCTTGTCGGCCCAGGAGTGGCGCAGGCCGAAGGGCTCGGGAAGGACCAGCTTGCCTCCCCAGTGTTCGAGCAGGGGCGGGAACCAGGTGAGGGGCGCTCGTGCGGCGAGACGGACGACCTCGCGGGCCTCCACGACGGGGAGGGTGCGCTCCCAGGTCTCCCAGAACTTGATGCCCTTGCGAAAGGACTTGGTGCGGTTCTTGGGCTTGCCGTTGAAGACAGGGTGGATGGGGCCCAGAGCGTGGCCGGTGACCTCGATGCGCAGGGTTTTGTGGAGGACGGTGACATTGATGAGCAGGGTGATCACCAACTGTCCGTCCCAGAGTACGAATTGGACGCCGAGGTAGTGGCGGTCGCCGCTGCCGAAGTGCTGTTCATTGCAGATCTTCTGGAGCTCGGCGCCGCGTATCTGGTAGGAGCCCTCCTCGGTGCCGGCCGGGCGGGACACCGCGCCGGCGCCCTCGCCGATGGGGGAGACCACCCAGTGCTCCACGAACGGCGGGGTGAGGCCGCCGGTGTTGACGGGGGTGCGTTCCAGCAGTCGCAGCTGGTCATGGACGGCGCGCATGATGTCCCAGCTGCGGAAGGGATTGATCTCCTTCTCGGGGTCGGCGGGCACCAGTTCCTCGGCGAGCTGCCAGCTGCCCCACCGGGTGCCCATGCCGAGTATGCCCTTGGGCCCGGCGTAGAAGACGACATTGCTCTTCTGCTCGGCGGAGAGCCGCTCCAGGCCCTGGCGCAGCTGCTCGGCGGCGCTCTCGCCGGGGGCCTGTGGCACGGCCTCGGGGATCTTCGCGCCGACGCCGCCGCCCTCGAGCAGCCCGGTCCAGCGCTCGCGCAGGTCCCGGGCGGTGCGTTCGCAGATGATCTTGGCCCAGGCCCAGCCGATGACGGGGGCGACCAGCATGGCGCGCAGATAGATGCCCAGGAAGCCGGTGAACGGCAGCTTGATCATAAAGATGACGGCGAGTACCGCGAGGACGCCCAGCAGGGCGATGCCGAAGGCGCCGACGCGCTTGTTCTGTGCTCCGGCGATCCAGCGGCGCAGCTGGAAGGCGGCGAGCCAGAGCAGTACGCCGGGCAGGAAGAGCAGCCCGAACAGGACCATGAGCAGGGTGAGGCGGACGTCGCGCAGTTTGCGGATGCGGGTGGCGGCCAGGCAGTGCTCGACGATGACCTGGGGTTCGGTGCCGAAGGACTGGATCAGCGGTTTGCGGCCGCTGCCGAGCATGCGGGTCTGCACGGCGCGGGAGAAGGCCTCGCCCAGGTTGGGTTCGAAGAGCGATATGCGGGGTGCCTTGACGGAGGAGGTGGCCCAGTCGGAGTTGGCCTTGAGGAGTTCATCCATCGGGCCGTCGCGGTAGGCGGCCGAGGCCAGTGCCTGGGTCGCCGCGGTCTGGCCGGCGCCGCCCGCGATCGGGACCTGTGCACCCGGGCTGAAGTCAAAGCCGTCTGCCACTGCTGCCCCCCAATGCCGCGTGCACCCACTGCGGCGGCGTGCTCCCGTCCGCCGTCCGCGGCAGATGCCGCGGGCCGCCTGCTCAGCGTAATGGCGTGAGCGGCCGTCTGTCGTCGGAGATCGGAAAGCCGCCCACCTCGACCCGGCCGGGGTGGGCGGCTTGTGAACTATGCGCCGTTCTCGGCTTGTTCACGGATGCGGTCCGCGAGCTGTGGCGGCATCGGTTCGTGCCGGGCGTACGAGCGGCTGAACCGCCCGGTGCCGTGCGACAGGGAACGCAGGTCCACCGCATACCGGCCGATCTCGATCTCCGGGACCTCGGCCCGTACCAGGGTGCGGCCGCCCGCGGACTGCTCGGTGCCGACCACTCGGCCGCGCCGCCCGGACAGGTCGCTCATGATCGGGCCGACGTATTCGTCGGCCACCAGCACCCGTACCTCGGCGACCGGTTCGAGGAGGTGGATGCGGGTCTCGGCGGCGGCTTCGCGCAGGGCGAGGGCGCCGGCGGTCTGGAAGGCGGCGTCCGAGGAGTCCACGGAGTGCGCCTTGCCGTCGAGGAGGGTGACCCGCACGTCGACCAGGGGGTGGCCCGCGGCGACACCCCGGGCCGCCTGGGCCCGTACGCCCTTCTCCACGGAGGGGATGAACTGCCGGGGCACGGCGCCGCCGACGACTTTGTCGACGAATTCGATGCCGGATCCGCCGGGCAACGGCTCGACTTCGATCTCACAGATGGCGTACTGGCCATGGCCGCCGGACTGTTTGACGTGCCGTCCCCGCCCGGACGCCTTGGAACCGAAGGTCTCGCGCAGCGAGACCAGGTGGGGCACCACATCGACCTGTACGCCGTAGCGGGTGCGCAGCCGCTCGAGTGCCACTTCCCGGTGCGCCTCGCCGAGGCACCACAGGACCACCTGGTGGGTGTACTGGTTGTGTTCGAGCCGCATGGTGGGATCTTCGGCGACCAGCCGGGCCAGGCCCTGGGACAGTTTGTCCTCGTCGGCCTTGCTGTGTGCCTGGATGGCGACGGGCAGCAGCGGGTCGGGCATGGCCCAGGGATCCATGCGCAGCGGGTTGCCGGTCGCGGACAGGGTGTCGCCCGTCTCGGCCTGGCCGAGTTTGGCGACGCACACGATGTCGCCGGCGATGGCCTGGCCGAGCAGCCGCTGGTGTTTGCCGAAGGGTGAGGACAGGGCGCCGATCCGTTCGTCGGCGTCGTGGTTCTCGTGCCCGCGCTCCTCCAGGCCGTGTCCGGAGACATGGACGGTCTCGTCGGGGCGCAGGGTGCCGGAGAAGACCCGCACCAGGGAGATCCGGCCGACATACGGGTCCGATGAGGTCTTGATCACCTCTGCGCCGAGCGGGCCCGCCGGATCGCAGGTCAGCGGGGGGCGTGGGGTGCCGTCCAGGGTGGTGACGGCCGGGGCCTCGCGCTCGGTCGGGGTGGGGAAGCCGCCGGTGACCAGCTCCAGCAGTTCGACGGTGCCCAGGCCCTGGCGGGCGCCCTCCGGCGCGGGGGCGGCGGCCAGCACGGGGTGGAAGGTGCCGCGGGCCACGGCGCGCTCCAGGTCCTCGATCAGGGTTTTGACGTCGATCGCCTCGCCGCCGAGGTAGCGGTCCATCAGGGTCTCGTCCTCGCTCTCGGCGATGATTCCCTCGATGAGCCGGTTGCGGGCCTCCTCGAGCAGCGGCAACTGTCCGTCGTCGGGCGCGCTCTCGGTTCGTTCGCCCGAGGAGTAGTCGAAGATCCGCTGGGTGAGCAGTCCGATGAGACCGGCCACGGGACGGTGTCCGTCGGGGCCCTCCGGGCCGTGCAGGGGAAGGTAGAGCGGCAGCACACTGTCGGGGGAGTCGCCACCGAAGGCGGTACGGCAGGTCTCCGTCATCTGTTCGAAGTCCGCCCGTGCCGCTTCCAGATGCGTCACCACGATGGCGCGCGGCATGCCCACTGCCGCGCACTCCTCCCAGAGCATGCGCGTGGCACCGGTGACGCCCTCGGTGCCCTCCGCCGCCGAGACGACGAAGAGTGCCGCGTCCGCCGCGCGCAGCCCGGCCCTCAGCTCGCCGACGAAGTCGGCGTAGCCGGGGGTGTCGAGCAGGTTGACCTTGATGCCGGCCCAGTCCACCGGAACCACGGCCAGCTGTACCGAGCGTTGTTGACGGTGTTCGATCTCGTCGTAGTCGGACAGTGCCCCGCCGTCCTCGACGCGGCCCGCCCGGTTCACCGCGCCGGTGGCCAGCGCCAGCGCCTCGACCAGGGTGGTCTTGCCGGATCCGCTGTGGCCGACCAGCACCACATTCCGTATGCTGCCGGGCCGGTCGGCCGTCACTGCTCTGCCGGCGGCCCCTGGGTGGGTAGTCGTCTTCTCGCCCATGTGTCTCGCCTCCCGGTTGACACCTGCGGTCCTTCGAGCTTTCCACCACGGTCACGCTGCGTCCATACGTCGAACACGGAGGCGCAACCATCCGCCCCCGGCGTGAGCTGCCGACGGGCTCCGGCGGGCGGTGCGGCCATGGGCGTGACCTGCGCCATGGCGTGCGGGAGCGGAGTGTGCGCGGAGCGCCGTGGCGGCCTGGCTACGATGGGCCAGCCGGTGGCCCACCGACCACCCGGCCCGCACACGACCCTCCGGGAAGGCCATGCTGAACAAGTACGCGCGTGCGTTCTTCACGCGTGTTCTCACGCCGTTCGCCGCCCTGCTCATCCGAATCGGCGTCAGCCCCGACGCGGTGACCCTCATCGGTACCGGTGGTGTGGTGGCGGGTGCGCTGGTCTTCTACCCCCAGGGGGAGTTCTTCTGGGGCACCGTTGTCATCACCCTGTTTGTGTTCTCGGACCTGGTGGACGGCAACATGGCCCGCCAGCTGGGCCGTTCCAGCCGATGGGGGGCGTTCCTCGACTCCACCCTCGACCGGGTCGCCGACTCGGCGATCTTCGGTGGGCTCGCCCTCTGGTACGCGGGGCGCGGTGACAGTCTCCTGCTGTGCGCGGTGGCGATCTTCTGCCTCGCCAGTGGCCAGGTGGTCTCGTACACCAAGGCGCGCGGTGAGAGCATCGGGCTGCCGGTCAAGGTCAACGGCCTGGTCGAGCGGGCCGAGCGGCTGGTGATCTCGCTGGTGGCCTGTGGCTTCTCCGGACTGCACAAGTTCGGCGTGCCGGGCATTCAGGTGCTGCTGCCCATCGCGCTGTGGATCGTGGCCGTCGGCAGCCTCATCACCCTGATCCAGCGCGTGGTCACCGTGCGCCGAGAGGCCGCCGAGCTGGACGCCGGACCGGGTGGTGGGGGATCCGCCGACCAGGGCGGTGGAGGAGGGACAGCGTGAGGGAGGGGCTGACCGACGCGTTGTACGGGCTCGGCTGGGGGGCGGTCAAAAGGCTCCCCGAGCCGGCGGCGACGGGGCTGGGACAGCTGGTCGCCGACCTCGCCTGGCGACGGCGCGGCAAGGGTGTGCTGCGGCTGGAGGCCAATCTCGCCCGGGTGGTCCCCGATGCCGGGCCCGGCCGGCTGGCCGAGCTGTCCAGGGCGGGCATGCGCTCCTACCTGCGCTACTGGATGGAGTCCTTCCGGCTGCCCGCCTGGAGCAGGGACCGGGTCCGCGGCGGCTTCGCGCCGCAGGATGTGCACCATCTGGTGGACGGCCTGGCGAGCGGGCGCGGTGTGGTGCTGGCCCTGCCGCACATGGCCAACTACGACCTGGCCGGGGCCTGGGTCACCACCAGACTGGGGGTGCCCTTCACGACCGTGGCCGAGCGACTGAAGCCCGAGACGCTCTACGACCGGTTCGTGGCCTACCGCGAGGGGCTGGGCATGGAGGTCCTGCCGCACTCGGGGGGCAGTGCCTTCGGCACGCTCTCCCGGCGGCTGAGGGCCGGGGGGCTGGTCTGCCTGGTCGCCGACCGCGATCTGTCGGCGTCCGGGGTGGAGGTCACCTTCTTCGGCGAGGCAGCCAAGATGCCGGCCGGCCCGGCCCGGCTCGCCCTGCAGACGGGGGCACTGCTGCTGCCGGTCACCCTCTGGTACGACCGGTCACCGGTGCTGCAGGGCCGCGTCCACCCGCCCGTCGAGGCGCCCGGCACCGGCACCCGGGCGGAGCAGGCCGCGGTGATGACGCAGCGGCTGGCGGATGTCTTCGCCGAGGGCATTGCCGCCCACCCGCAGGACTGGCACATGCTGCAGCGACTCTGGCTCGCCGATCTCGAACCGCGGGCCGGACGCCACCCCGACCAGAGCTCCGGAACGGAGAAACCTTGAGGATCGGGATCGTCTGTCCGTATTCGTGGGACGTCCCCGGCGGCGTCCAGTTCCACATCAGGGACCTTGCCGAGCACCTCATCCGGCTGGGCCACCAGGTGTCGGTGCTCGCCCCGGCCGACGACGAGACGCCGCTGCCGCCCTTTGTGGTCTCGGCGGGCCGGGCGGTGCCCGTCCCGTACAACGGCTCGGTGGCCCGGCTCAACTTCGGCTTCCTCTCCGCCGCACGCGTCCGCCGCTGGCTGCACGAGGGCGACTTCGACGTCATCCACATCCATGAGCCCACCTCACCCTCGCTCGGGCTGCTGTCGTGCTGGGCCGCCCAGGGACCCATCGTGGCGACCTTCCACACCTCCAATCCCCGCTCCCGGGCGATGATCGCGGCCTATCCGATCCTGCAGCCCGCGCTGGAGAAGATCAGCGCCCGGATCGCGGTGAGCGAATACGCGCGAAGGACCCTGGTCGAGCACCTCGGGGGCGATGCCGTCGTCATCCCCAACGGTGTCGACGTCGGGTTCTTCGCCCAGGCGGAGCCCAAGCCCGAGTGGACGGGCGGTGCGGGCACCCCCGGGGACGGCCGGCCGGGGACGATCGGCTTCATCGGCCGGATCGACGAGCCGCGCAAGGGCCTGCCCGTCCTGATGCGGGCCATACCCAAGATCCTCGCGGCCCGCCCCGGAACCCGGCTGCTGGTCGCCGGGCGGGGCGACGAGGAGGAGGCCGTCGCCGGGCTGCCCGCCGGGATGCGCGACCGCGTCGAGTTCCTCGGCATGGTCAGTGACGAGGACAAGGCGCGGCTGCTGCGCAGCGTCGATCTCTATGTGGCTCCCAACACCGGTGGCGAGTCCTTCGGCATCGTCCTCGTCGAGGCGATGTCGGCGGGTGTGCCCGTACTCGCCAGCGACCTGGACGCCTTCGCTCAGGTGCTCGACCAGGGCGCGGCGGGCGAGCTGTTCGCCAACGAGGACGCCGACGCGCTCGCGGCGGCCGCCGTACGGCTCCTCGGCGACCCCGCCCGCCGGGCCGAGCTCAGCGAGCGGGGCAGCAAGCATGTCCGCCGTTTCGACTGGTCCACGGTCGGGGCGGACATTCTCGCCGTCTATGAGACGGTGGCGGCCGGGGCGGCCTCGGTGGCCGCCGACGAACGCATCGGGCTGCTGGCCCGGTTGGGGCTTGCCCGGGACTAGCGGGCGGTTCGGGGCCGGTTCAGCCCGTCGGTCCGATGGGCTGATGGGCTGAACCGGCCCCGAACAGAGGTATTCCGTGCTGCTCCCGGAAGCGGCGGCTGCGGCGCACCGTGATCACCGCGACCAGGCCGATCAGTGCGAAGGACTGGAACCGGCCGATCACCGGGACCGAGTCGACGGGAAGCGCCAGTGCCTCGACGGTACTCAGACCGGCGTCCAGGAACTGACCGCAGGCCCACAGCAGGGTGAGCGAGCGCAGCGCCGTCCTGAACGCGGGTGCGCCCAGCCAGTGTTGCTCGGCCGACTCGGAGGCGGCCCCGGAACGGAGCTGCCGGCCGAGCCGGAAGGCGAAGGGCCGCTCGGCGAACAGCGTGCCCGCCATCCACAGCCCCAGCGCGGCCGGGATCGCGGCGTCCTTCAGCAGCAGCGTCCTCGGGTCGCCACCGATCGGCGAGGTCGCCGCCGACACCGCGAGCAGTACCGGGACGAAGAGCCCGAAGAACTCGGCGCGGCGCTGGGTGACGGCCGTGACCAGCGCGTGCACCGCGGGTGGCGCACTGCTCAGCAGCAGTGCCTGCCACTGGGGAGTGCCCTGACCGCGGAGCAGGTAGTACAGCATGAGCGGCAGCAGGATGTTGACGGTCAGTGCGGTGAGGAGAGCGCGTCCGGCGCGCGCCCGGCCGCCCTCGTGGTGTTCTTGCCTTTCCATGGAGTGCTTCCCCTGCCTGGGTGGATCCGGTAGCTCGTTGCCCCACCGACGCTAGGTGCCGGGCGGGTGCAGATGGATCGGAGCACGGGCCGAGGCCGGCCCGGGTACCGCTCCACCCGGGCCTCCACCCCCGGGTGGAGCGGCACCCGGGGGAGATCCCGGTACTGTGGCCCGGCGTGACTGGTTCTCTGTGGGGTCTCATCTGGATCGCGGCCGCCCTCGTCGTCATCGGCCTCTACCTGAGCTGGACCGCGGGCCGTCTGGACCGGCTGCACAGCCGCATCGACGCGGCCCGGGCGGCCCTCGACGCCCAGCTGCTGCGGCGCGCCTCGGTGGCCCAGGAACTCGCCACCGCCGGTGTCCTCGATCCGGCCGCCTCGATCGTCCTCTACCAGGCCGCGCACGCCGCCCGCCAGGCCGAGGAGGAGCAACGGGAAGTCGCCGAGAGCGAGTTGAGCCAGGCGCTGCGGGCGGTCCTCGCCGAGTCCCCGCAGGTCGAGGCCGTCCGGCAGGCACCGGGAGGCGAGGAGTCGCTGGGGGAGCTCAACCAGGCCGTGCGCCGGGTACCGATGGCCCGGCGGTTCCACAACGACGCGGTGCGTGCCGCGCGTGCGGTGCGCACCCACCGGGTGGTGCGCTGGTTCCGGCTGGCGGGCCATGCCCCGTTCCCGCTGGCCTTCGAGATGGACGACGAACCACCGGTGGCGCTGGCCGAACCGACAAGCCACTGACCTCGGATTGGCTCTTTTTCCCTCACTCGCGGGATGGGTTTGATGACGCTGCAGCATCGCCGCCCTTGATAGTGAGGTCACATCGTGTCCAGCCCCTCCACCCAGACCCCTGAGACCGGTACCGCGCGCGTCAAGCGCGGCATGGCCGAGCAGCTCAAGGGTGGCGTGATCATGGACGTTGTCACGCCCGAGCAGGCCAAGATCGCCGAGGACGCCGGTGCGGTCGCGGTGATGGCCCTGGAGCGGGTGCCCGCGGACATCCGCAAGGACGGCGGGGTGGCCCGCATGTCCGACCCGGACATGATCGAGGGCATCATCGACGCCGTCTCCATCCCCGTGATGGCCAAGTCCCGCATCGGCCACTTCGTCGAGGCCCAGGTCCTGCAGTCGCTCGGGGTCGACTACATCGACGAGTCCGAGGTCCTCACCCCCGCCGACGAGGTCAACCACAGTGACAAGTGGGCCTTCACCACCCCCTTCGTCTGTGGCGCCACCAACCTGGGCGAGGCGCTGCGCCGCATCGCCGAGGGCGCGGCCATGATCCGTTCCAAGGGCGAGGCGGGCACCGGCAACGTGGTCGAGGCCGTGCGCCACCTGCGCCAGATCAAGAACGAGATCGGCCGGCTGCGGGCCTTCGACAACAACGAACTCTACGCCGCGGCCAAGGAGCTGCGGGCCCCGTACGAGCTGGTCAAGGAGGTCGCCGGGCTCGGCAAGCTGCCGGTCGTGCTGTTCTCCGCCGGCGGCGTCGCCACGCCCGCCGATGCTGCGCTGATGCGCCAGCTCGGTGCCGAGGGCGTGTTCGTCGGCTCCGGCATCTTCAAGTCCGGCGACCCGGCCAAGCGCGCCGCCGCCATTGTGAAGGCCACCACCTTCTACGACGACCCGAAGATCATCGCCGATGCCTCCCGCAACCTGGGCGAGGCCATGGTCGGCATCAACTGCGACACCCTCCCCGAGGCCGAGCGCTACGCCAACCGCGGTTGGTGACCCACGCCTTCACGGATGGGCGGCCCGCCCGGCGGCGGCCCGCCCGGCGGCGGGCCGCCCGCCGGCGTCCACCAGCCAACTCCGAAAGGCAGTACCCGTGTCCACCCCCACCATCGGCGTCCTCGCCCTCCAGGGCGACGTCCGCGAGCACCTGGCCGCCCTCGCGGCGGCCGACGCGGTGGCCCGCCCGGTCCGCCGTCCCGAGGAACTCGCCGCGGTCGACGGGCTGGTGATACCCGGTGGCGAGTCCACCACCATGTCCAAGCTCGCGGTCGCCTTCGGAATGCTGGAACCGCTGCGCGAGCGGATCCGGGCCGGCCTGCCGGTCTACGGCACCTGCGCCGGCATGATCATGCTGGCCGGCAAACTGCTGGACGGCCGGGACGACCAGCAGACCCTCGGCGCCATCGACATGATCGTCCGCCGCAATGCCTTCGGCCGCCAGAACGAGTCCTTCGAGGCCGCGGTCGAGATGACCGGTGTCAACGGCGGCCCGGTGGAAGGGGTCTTCATCCGCGCGCCCTGGGTCGAGTCCACCGGCGCGGCGGTCGAGGTGCTCGCGGCGCACGACGGCCACACGGTCGCCGTGCGCCAGGGAAACGTGCTGGCCACGTCCTTCCATCCGGAGCTCACCGGCGATCACCGGGTGCACGGCCTGTTCGTGGAGATGGTGCGCGCCGCGCACCCGGAAGGCGCGCGTGCCGGCACTCCATGAGGAGAGGCGGCCGGGCGACGGGTGGGCCGGATCCCGGTAGGATCACACGCGTTCGTACAGAAACATGGTTACGCGAAGGAGACAGGCGGATGTCCGGCCACTCTAAATGGGCTACGACGAAGCACAAGAAGGCCGTGATCGACGCCAAGCGCGGCAAGCTCTTCGCGAAGCTGATCAAGAACATCGAGGTCGCGGCCCGCACCGGCGGCGCCGACCCGGACGGCAACCCGACGCTCTACGACGCCATCCAGAAGGCGAAGAAGAGCTCGGTCCCCAACAAGAACATCGACAGCGCCGTCAAGCGCGGCGCCGGTCTCGAGGCGGGTGGCGCCGACTACGAGACGATCATGTACGAGGGCTACGGCCCCAACGGTGTCGCGGTGCTCATCGAGTGCCTCACCGACAACCGCAACCGCGCCGCCTCCGACGTCCGCGTCGCCATGACCCGCAACGGCGGCTCGATGGCCGACCCCGGCTCGGTGTCGTACCTCTTCAACCGCAAGGGTGTGGTGATCGTCCCCAAGGGCGGGCTCACCGAGGACGACGTGCTCGGCGCGGTCCTGGACGCCGGTGCGGAAGAGGTCAACGACCTCGGCGAGAGCTTCGAGGTCCTCAGCGAGGCCACCGATCTGGTCGCGGTCCGCACCGCGCTGCAGAAGGAGGGCATCGACTACGACTCGGCCGAGGCCAACTTCGTGCCCACCATGCAGGTGGAGCTCGACGAGGAAGGCGCCCGCAAGATCTTCAAGCTGATCGACGCGCTGGAGGACAGCGACGACGTCCAGAACGTCTTCGCCAACTTCGACGTCTCCGACGAGGTCATGGCCAAGGTCGACGTCTGAGAGTGACCTGGGCGAACGGGCCGACGGGAACACATCCCCGTCGGCCCGTCGGCGTCCTGAGCCATTGTCAGTGGCAGCCGCTAGCCTGCGAGAGCAGACGACCGAAGGGAGGGGCGCAGTGCGCGTGCTGGGAGTGGACCCGGGGCTGACCCGCTGCGGGGTGGGAGTGGTGGAGGGCGTTCCCGGCCGCCCCCTGCGCATGGTCGGCGTCGGAGTGGTACGGACCCCGGCGGAGGCCGACACCGCCGAGCGGCTCGTCCTCATCGAGCGCGGCATGGAGCAGTGGCTCGACGAGCACCGGCCCGAACGCGTCGCCGTGGAGCGGGTGTTCAGCCAGCACAATGTGCGTACGGTCATGGGCACCGCCCAGGCCAGCGCCGTCGCCATGCTCTGCGCCGCCCGCCGCGGGCTGCCCGTCGCCCTGCACACCCCCAGTGAGGTCAAGGCCGCCGTCACCGGCTCCGGCCGGGCCGACAAGGCCCAGGTCGGCGCCATGGTCACCCGGGTGCTGCGGCTCGACGCACCCCCCCGGCCCGCGGACGCCGCGGACGCACTCGCCCTGGCCATCTGCCACATCTGGCGCGCCCCGGCCGCCGGCCGGCTGCAAGAGGCGGTCGCCGCCCATCGCCGCGCCACCGCTCCCGCACGACTTCCGAAGGGCACCCGATGATCGCGTTCGTCTCCGGCCCCGTAGCGGCCCTCGGCCCGGACACCGCCGTCGTCGAGGTCGGCGGCATCGGCATGGCCGTCCAGTGCGCGCCGAACACCCTCTCCGGCCTGCGGGTCGGCCAGCCGGCCCGACTCGCCACCTCCCTCGTCGTCCGCGAGGACTCCCTGACGCTCTATGGCTTCGCCGACGATGACGAGCGGCAGACCTTTGAACTGCTGCAGACCGCCAGCGGCGTCGGCCCCCGGCTGGCCCAGGCCATGCTCGCCGTGCACTCTCCGGACGCGCTGCGCCGGGCCTTCGCCTCCGGCGACGAGAAGGCGCTCATCGCCGTGCCCGGCATCGGGAAGAAGGGGGCGCAGAAGCTGCTCCTGGAGCTGAAGGACCGCCTGGGCGCGCCGCTTGCCGCCGCCGTGCCGTCGGCCAGGCCCGCGGCCGGCGCGGCCTGGCGGGAGCAGCTGCACACGGCACTCGTCGGCCTCGGCTATGCCGCCCGCGAGGCGGACACGGCCGTCGACGCCGTGGCCCCCCGGGCCGAGGCGGCCCTGGCGGAAGGCACCCAACCGCAGGTCGCCCAGCTGCTGCGGGCCGCATTGCAGACCCTGAACCGGGCCCGCTGAGATGGACACCGAGACCGGCGGACCGACCGCCACCGACCGTGAGGCTTCCCCCGTGCACCGGGATGACGAGTCCGTACCCACGACCACCACCGGCCTGTCCGCGGGCGAGCGGCTCGTCGGGTCCGACGCCGATGGGGAGGACCAGGCCGTCGAGGCCGCGCTGCGGCCCAAGGACCTCGGGGAGTTCGTCGGGCAGGAGCGGGTCCGCGAGCAGCTCGACCTCGTCCTGAAGGCCGCCCGCCGCCGTGGCGCCACCGCCGACCACGTCCTGTTGTCCGGCGCCCCGGGGCTCGGCAAGACCACCCTGTCGATGATCATCGCCGCCGAGATGGCGGCCCCCATCCGCATCACCTCGGGCCCCGCCATCCAGCACGCAGGCGATCTGGCCGCGATCCTCTCCTCGCTCACCGAGGGAGAGGTGCTCTTCCTCGACGAGATCCACCGCATGTCCCGGCCCGCCGAGGAGATGCTCTACATGGCCATGGAGGACTTCCGGGTCGATGTCGTCGTCGGCAAGGGCCCCGGCGCCACCGCCATCCCCCTGGAACTTCCGCCCTTCACGCTCGTCGGCGCCACCACCCGCGCCGGACTGCTGCCGCCCCCGCTGCGCGACCGGTTCGGCTTCACCGGGCACATGGAGTTCTACAGCCCGGCCGAACTCCAGCGCGTGATCAACCGCTCGGCCCGGCTGCTGGACGTCGAGACGGCGGACGAAGGCGCGGCCGAGATCGCCGGCCGGTCCCGCGGCACCCCGCGCATCGCCAACCGTCTGCTGCGCCGGGTCCGCGACTACGCCCAGGTCAAGGCCGACGGAGTCGTCACCCGTGCGGTGGCCGCCCAGGCACTCCAGGTCTACGAGGTGGACGGCCGCGGCCTCGACCGCCTGGACCGCGCCGTGCTCACGGCACTGCTCAAGCTCTTCGGCGGCGGGCCGGTCGGGCTGTCCACCCTCGCCGTGGCCGTCGGCGAGGAGCGTGAGACGGTGGAGGAGGTCGCCGAGCCCTTCCTGGTGCGGGAGGGGCTGCTGGCGCGTACCCCCAGGGGCCGGGTCGCCACCCCGGCGGCCTGGTCACACCTCGGACTGGCGCCCCCCCAGCAGGTCATGGGCGGTCCCGGCCGGCGGGAACTCTTCGGCGAGTGACGGCGCGGGGGCTGGTCGGGTCAGGAACCCGGGTGCCATGCTGGGCGTTGTTCCATAGGCGCGGACTCGCTTAGACTCCGCCGATGCCGTCCATATCGTGCGGCATACCACCCCGTAGACCAGGCCGCGTCCCCCCTGCGGTCGTGTGAAGGAAATCCCGTCCCGTGAATATCATGACTCTCCTGCCGTTCATCGTGCTTATCGGGGCCATGTTCCTGATGACCCGCTCGGCCAAGAACAAGCAGCGCCAGGCTGCGAATATGCGCGAGCAGATGCAGCCGGGCACCGGTGTGCGGACGATTGGCGGCATGTACGCCACCGTCAAGGAGGTCAGCGAGGACTCGGTCCTCCTCGAGGTCGCCCCGGGCGTCCACGCGATCTATGCCAAGAACTCCATCGGCGCCGTGCTGGAGGACGAGGAGTACAACCGCATTCTCCACGGGATCGAGGCGGCGGAGTCCGGCGCCCCGGTCGTTCCGGACGATGTCTCCTCGCTGACCGAGGACGAGGCCCCGGCCGGTGAGAAGGCCGAGGACAAGAAGATCGACCTCGGCAAGGACACCACGGAGAAGGCCGCCGAGGACACCTCGGAGCGGGCCGGCAAGGCCGGTGAGGCGGAGCAGGCGGAGACCAAGGACGCCCAGCGGAACGGCAAGGGCGACGGCGGCACCGACGCCAAGTAGTCCCTTGCGGGAACCGCGGCGCACCCACCGCTCGGTGCGCCGCGGTTCCCTGACGGTCTAGGCTCCGGCGGGGGCAGTCCCCACAAATTTCGTGGCCGCCCGGCGAACAACCCGATGCCCGGCGGTTGGACAGGGAGAAACGACAAGGTGGCAGCACCGAAGAAGGGCCGCAGGTCCCCGGGCGGCCAGGGCAGGCCGGGCAGAGTCCTGGCGCTGATCCTGATCGCGATGGTGGCGCTCACCGGGGGAATGTTCGCCTCCGGACACGTCACACCGCGGTTGGGCATCGACCTCGCGGGCGGCACCAGCTTCACGCTTGAGGCCAAGAATGATCCGGGCAAGCCCAATGCGATCAATTCGACCAATATGAACACCGCCGTCGGCATCATCAACCGGCGTGTCAACGGGCTCGGTGTTTCCGAGTCCGAGGTCCAGACGCAGGGCAAGAACCACATCATCGTGAACATCCCCAAGGGGACCAACCCGGACCAGGCGCGCCAGCAGGTCGGTACCACCGCCCTGCTCACATTCCGGCCGGTGCTGACCTCCGCTCCCGGCGGCAAGATGCCCGAGCCCGCACCGAGCAGCTCGGCGGGCGACAAGGGCAAGAAGGGCGACGACAAGAAGGGCAAGGACGACAAGAACAAGCCGTCCGGCACGCCCAGCGCGTCCGCGCCCGGGTCCTCGGCCGGCCCGTCGGCACAGGGCCGGGCCGTCACCGACGCCCTGAAGGCGCCCCAGGCTCCCAAGCCGCCCGCGCCCTCCGACGACCTGCAGAAGCAGTTCGCGGCCCTCGACTGCTCCACCCCCAAGGCGCGTTCCGAGGCGGCGAAGAAGGCCGGCCTCGCCAAGGCGACCGACAATGTGGTGGTCTGCGAGAAGGACGGCCGGGAGAAGCTCCTGCTGGGCCCGGTCGGCATCGAGGGCAAGACCGTCACCGGCGCCAAGGCGGTCCTCGACACCCAGCGGGGTGCGGGCTGGATCGTCACGCTGAAGTTCAACAGCAGCGGCGCCAAGAAGTTCGCCGACATCACCGGCCAGCTCGCCACCAAGACCGACCCGCAGAACCGCTTCGCGATCGTCCTCGACGGCGAGTCGGTCTCCTCTCCCCGGGTGAGTTCCTCCATCGCCGGCGGCAGCGCGGAAATCAGCGGCAGCTTCACCCAGTCCAGCGCCGAAGACCTGGCCAACGTCCTGGCCTATGGCGCCCTGCCGCTGTCGTTCAAGATCGTCACCGAGACCACCGTCAGCGCCGCACTCGGCGGCGAGCAGCTGCACGCGGGCCTGATCGCCGGTGCCATCGGCCTCGGTCTCGTGATCATCTACCTGGTGGCCTACTACCGCGGCCTCGCGCTCGTCGCCCTCGCCAGCCTCGCCTGCTCGGCGGTGCTCACCTACACGATCATGGTCCTGCTGGGCCCGGCCATCGGCTTCGCGCTGAACCTCCCGGCCGTCTGCGGTGCCATCGTGGCGATCGGCATCACAGCCGACTCGTTCATCGTCTACTTCGAACGGATCCGGGACGAGATCCGCGAGGGCCGCACGCTGCGCCCCTCCGTCGAGCGAGCCTGGCCGCGGGCCCGCCGCACCATCCTGGTCTCCGACTTCGTATCCTTCCTGGCGGCCGCGGTGCTCTTCATCGTCACCGTCGGCAAGGTGCAGGGCTTCGCCTTCACCCTGGGACTGACCACGCTCCTCGACGTGGTGGTGGTCTTCCTGTTCACCAAGCCGCTGATGACGCTCCTCGCCCGCCGCAAGTTCTTCGCCAGCGGCCACCCGTGGTCCGGCCTCGACCCCAAGCGGCTCGGTGCCAGGCCCCCGCTGCGGGCCTCCCGCCGCCGTCCTTCCGCTCCCGTCGACCCGAAGGAGGCGTGAGATGTCGCGACTCGGCACTCTCGGCGCCCGGCTCTACCGAGGCGAGGTCGGCTATGACTTCGTCGGCAAGCGGAAGATCTGGTACGGCATCTCGATCCTCATCACCATCACGGCCATCGTCGGCCTGGCGGTGCGCGGCCTGAACATGGGCATCGAGTTCTCCGGCGGCGCGTCCTTCACCACGCCCAAGACCTCGGTCAGCGCCGACCAGGCCAAGCGGGTGGCGGAGGATGCCTCGGGCCACACCGCCACGGCCCAGAAGCGCGGGAACGGCACGCTCATGATCCAGGTGAGCGAGCTGGAAACCAAGGATTCCCTCAAGACCCAGGCGGCCCTGGCCAAGAAGCTCGACGTCCCGACCAAGGACATCAACACCGACATCGTCGGCCCGAGCTGGGGTGACGAGATCGCCAACAAGGCCTGGACCGGCCTGGTGATCTTTATGATCCTGGTGGTGGTCTACCTCGCTGTCGCCTTCGAATGGCGGATGGCACTCGCCGCCCTGATCGCCCTGATCCACGACCTCACCATCACCGTCGGCATCTATGCGCTGGTCGGCTTCGAGGTCACCCCCGGCACCGTCATCGGTCTGCTGACCATCCTCGGCTACTCGCTCTACGACACCGTGGTCGTCTTTGACGGCCTCAAGGAGAGCGCCAAGGACATCACCAAGCAGACCCGCTGGACCTATGGCGAGATCGCCAACCGCAGCCTCAACGGCACCCTGGTGCGCTCCATCAACACCACGGTCGTGGCGCTGCTCCCGGTCGCCGGTCTGCTGTTCATCGGCGGCGGCTTCCTCGGCGCCGGCATGCTCAACGACATCTCCCTGGCGCTGTTCGTCGGCCTCGCGGCCGGCGCCTACTCCTCGATCTTCATCGCCACCCCGCTGGTCGCCGACCTCAAGGAGCGCGACCCGCAGATGAAGGCCCTGGCCAAGCGGGTGCGCGCACGGCGCGCCGCCCAGGCGGCCAAGGCCGACTCCGGTCCGGAGGACGCCGTACCGGAGGAGGCGCCGGACGCGGACGACGAGCCGGACGACGCATCCCCGGCCGGAGTCGTCGGCCAGCGCCGTCAGCCGGCGAGCCGCAGCCGCGGTGGCCGCGGCCGTACCCAGGGGAAGCGCCGATGAGCGTCAAAAACGCCGACCACACCCTTCGTGACCTGCTGCTCAGCCGAATCCACGATGTGCCCGACTACCCCAGGCCGGGGGTGGTCTTCAAGGACATCACCCCGCTGCTCGCCGACGCCCAGGCGTTCGCCGCACTCACCGACGCCCTCGCCGAGCTGTGCGAGCGCCACCACGCCGACAAGATCGTCGGCCTGGAGGCCCGCGGTTTCATCCTGGCGGCCCCGGTGGCGGTCCGCGCCGGAGTCGGCTTTGTACCCGTGCGCAAGGCGGGCAAGCTCCCGGGCGCGACGCTGTCCCAGGCGTATGAGCTGGAGTACGGCACGGCCGAGATAGAGATCCACGCCGAGGCGCTGGGAGCGGGCGAGCGGGTGCTCGTCATCGACGACGTACTGGCCACCGGCGGCACGGCCGAAGCGTCGCTGAAGCTGATCCGCCGGGCCGGTGCCGAAGTGGCGGGCGTCGCCGTGCTGATGGAGCTCGGTTTTCTGAACGGCCGCCGACGGCTGGAAAACGTCCTCGACGGGGCGCCGCTGGACGCACTGATCCAGATCTGACCGGCCCCACGACGGACAGGCGGGCCCCGGGAGAGAACCCCGGGGCCCGCCTGCTGCGTCCTTACCGGTTGCCGGGCAGGCGGCAGTCCGGTGGCCGGGATCGATACCATGGCAGTCCGGACCTGTTCGGGGGACCGGACCCCGCATGAGGAGTGCTCTTGCCAGACAAGGCCCAGCCGCTCACCGCCGCACAACCGGAAAAGCAGACGTCCCAGGCCGCGGCGGTCACGGGCACGCCCAGCGGACCGGGCGAGCCGCAGGCCGCACCCACGGCCGAGAAGCCCACGGCCGAACCGAAGGACAAGCCCGTCCCGCAGCCCCCCGCGTCCGCCGGCCCGGCCCGGCCGACCCCCTCGGGCTCCCCGTCCCGCTCCGGCTCCTCCAGCCGGGTACGGGCCCGCCTCGCCCGCCTCGGCGTCCAGCGCCAGAGCCCGTACAACCCGGTCCTCGAGCCGCTGCTGCGCATCGTCCGCGGAAACGATCCCAAGGCCGACGCCACCACCCTGCGCCAGATCGAGCGGGCCTACCAGGTCGCCGAGCGCTGGCACCGCGGCCAGAAGCGCAAGAGCGGCGATCCGTACATCACCCACCCGCTCGCCGTCACCACGATCCTCGCCGAGCTGGGCATGGATCCGGCCACCCTGATGGCGGGCCTGCTGCACGACACGGTCGAGGACACCGAGTACGGCCTGGACACGCTGCGCCGCGACTTCGGCGACCAGGTCGCCCTGCTGGTGGACGGCGTCACCAAGCTCGACAAGGTCAAGTTCGGCGAGGCCGCCCAGGCCGAGACCGTGCGCAAGATGGTCGTCGCCATGGCCAAGGACCCGCGGGTCCTGGTCATCAAGCTCGCCGACCGGCTGCACAACATGCGCACCATGCGCTACCTCAAGCGGGAGAAGCAGGAGAAGAAGGCCCGCGAGACCCTCGAGATCTACGCCCCGCTGGCGCACCGGCTGGGCATGAACACCATCAAGTGGGAGCTGGAGGACCTCGCCTTCGCGATCCTCTACCCCAAGATGTACGACGAGATCGTGCGGCTGGTCGCCGAGCGGGCCCCCAAGCGGGACGAGTACCTGGCCATTGTCACCGACGAGGTCCAGGCCGATCTGCGCGCCGCCCGGATCAAGGCCACCGTCACCGGCCGCCCGAAGCACTACTACAGCGTCTACCAGAAGATGATCGTGCGGGGCCGGGACTTCGCGGAGATCTACGACCTGGTGGGCATCCGCGTCCTGGTCGACACCGTCCGCGACTGCTATGCGGCACTCGGCACCGTCCACGCCCGGTGGAACCCGGTGCCCGGGCGGTTCAAGGACTACATCGCGATGCCCAAGTTCAACATGTACCAGTCGCTGCACACCACGGTCATAGGTCCCAGCGGCAAGCCCGTCGAACTGCAGATCCGCACCTTCGACATGCACCGCCGCGCCGAGTACGGCATCGCCGCACACTGGAAGTACAAGCAGGAGGCCGTGGCCGGTGCCTCCAAGATCCGTACGGATGTGCCGAAGAACGCCGGCAAGAACCAGGACACCGTCAATGACATGGCCTGGCTGCGGCAGTTGCTCGACTGGCAGAAGGAGACCGAGGACCCGGGCGAGTTCCTGGAGTCCCTGCGCTTTGACCTCTCGCGCAACGAGGTCTTCGTCTTCACGCCGAAGGGCGATGTCATAGCACTCCCGGCCGGTGCCACCCCGGTCGACTTCGCCTATGCGGTGCACACCGAGGTCGGCCACCGCACCATAGGCGCCCGGGTCAACGGGCGGCTGGTACCGCTCGAATCGACCCTGGACAACGGCGACTTGGTGGAGGTCTTCACCTCCAAGGCGCCCGGTGCCGCCCCGTCGCGGGACTGGCTGGGCTTCGTCAAGTCCCCCCGCGCCCGCAACAAGATCCGCGCCTGGTTCTCCAAGGAGCGCCGCGACGAGGCTATCGAGCAGGGCAAGGACGCCATCGCCCGGGCGATGCGCAAGCAGAACCTGCCGATCCAGCGGATCCTGACGGGCGACTCGCTGGTCACCCTCGCGCACGAGATGCGCTACCCCGACATCTCCTCGCTCTACGCGGCCATTGGTGAGGGCCATGTCGCGGCCCAGGGCGTGGTGCAGAAGCTGGTCCAGGCCCTGGGCGGCGAGGACGCGGCGACCGAGGACATCGAGGAGTCCGCCCCGATCCGCACCCGCTCCAAGCGGCGCTCCAGTGCCGACCCGGGCGTGGTGGTCAAGGGCGTGGACGATGTGTGGGTCAAGCTGGCCCGCTGCTGTACGCCCGTGCCCGGCGACCCCATCATCGGCTTTGTCACCCGGGGCAACGGCATCTCCGTCCACCGGGCCGACTGCGTCAATGTCGACTCGCTCTCCCAGCAGCCCGAGCGCATCATCGACGTCGAGTGGGCGCCCACCCAGTCGTCCGTCTTCCTGGTGGCCATCCAGGTGGAGGCCCTGGACCGGTCCCGGCTGCTGTCGGACGTCACCCGAGTGCTGTCTGACCAGCATGTCAACATCCTCTCCGCCGCCGTACAGACCTCCCGCGACCGGGTCGCCACCTCGCGCTTCACCTTCGAGATGGGGGACCCCAAGCACCTGGGGCACGTTCTCAAGGCGGTGCGCGGTGTGGAGGGCGTCTATGACGTCTACCGCGTGACGTCGGCGCGCAGGCCGTAGGCCACAGGACAGCGCAAGCGGGCCCCGGTGCACACCGGGGCCCGCTTTTTTTGTGACGGCTCGTCAGCCGCCGAACTCCTCAAGGCCCTTCAGCGCCTGGTCCAGCAGCGCCCTGCGGCCCTCCAGCTCTCTGGCCAGCTTGTCGGCCTTGGCGGCGTTGCCCGCGGCGCGCGCCTTGTCGGCCTGCTCCTGCAGCTTGTCGACCGCCGCCTGGAGCTGCCCGGTCAGCCCGGCCGCACGGGCCCGTGCCTCCGGGTTGGTCCGCCGCCACTCGGTCT
The DNA here is from genome assembly GCF_054957865.1 of Streptomyces xingningensis. Taxonomy (NCBI): domain Bacteria; kingdom Bacillati; phylum Actinomycetota; class Actinomycetes; order Kitasatosporales; family Streptomycetaceae; genus Streptomyces; species Streptomyces xingningensis. The sequence continues at coordinate 21,095 of NZ_JBDJPF010000046.1, read as the reverse complement.
CCTCGGCGTCCTGGATGGCGCGCTCGACCGTGTGCATCCGGCCCTCGATCTTCGGCCGGGCGTCCCTCGGCACATGCCCGATGGCCTCCCAGCGCTCGTTGATCGAACGGAAGGCCGCCCGCGCCGCCTTCAGGTCGGTGACCGGGAGCAGCTTCTCGGCCTCGGCGACCAGCCCCTCCTTGAGCGTGAGGTTGCCCTGCTGCTCGGCGTCCCGCTCGGCGAACACCTCGCCGCGCGCCTGGAAGAAGACGTCCTGGGCGCCGCGGAAGCGGCCCCACAGCTCGTCCTCCGCCTCGCGCTGGGCCCGGCCCGCGGCCTTCCACTCGGTCATCAGATCGCGGTAACGCGCGGCGGTGGCGCCCCAGTCCGTGGATCCGGACAGCGCTTCGGCCTCGGCGACCAGCTTCTCCTTGGCCTTGCGGGCCTCCTCGCGCTGGGAGTCGAGCGAGGCGAAGTGCGCCTTGCGCCGCTTGGAAAACGCCGAGCGGGCGTGCGAGAAGCGGTGCCACAACTCGTCATCGGTCTTGCGGTCCAGCCGGGGCAGGCCCTTCCAGGTGTCGACCAGTGCACGCAACCGCTCGCCCGCCGACCGCCATTGCTCGCTGGCGGCCAGCTCCTCGGCCTCGGCGACCAGGGCCTCTTTGGCCGTGCGGGCCTCCTCGCCCTGCTTCGCCTTCGCGGCCTTGCGCTCCTCGCGGCGGGCGTCGACCACGGACACCAGCTTGTCCAACCGCCCCCGCAGCGCGTCCAGATCGCCGACCGCGTGGTGCTCGTCGACCTGGCCGCGCAGATGCTCGATGGCGGTCATCGCGTCCTTGGCGGACAGGTCGGTGGTCCTGACCCGGCGCTCGAGGAGGCCGATCTCGACGACCAGGCCCTCGTACTTGCGCTCGAAGTAAGCGAGGGCTTCCTCGGGACTCCCCGCCTGCCACGAGCCGACGACCTTCTCGCCGTCGGCCGTACGCACGTACACCGTCCCCGTCTCGTCGACGCGGCCCCATGGGTCGCTGCTCACAGCGCCTCCTCCACATGATGCCGGGGCCGGTGTACGGCCCACGCGCATCGTCCACAGTTGTCCCGGCAGGGCCGTGCCCCAGCCGGTCCGGCGGCTTGATCAATTGAGTACTGATTCGCGTGTTGACCGGGTGCCCGCAGCCGTCGGACCAGGCACCCCACACAACGCCAACATAGGCGACCGGCGGCCCGGCTGTCCGTATCCCGCGCGACCGAAATTTCTCGGTGCGGGATCCGGACGCCGGGGTTCAGGACTTGGCGACGGTCGCCTTGTCGATCACCACGGTGGCGTTGGGCGGACCGTCGGGGGCACCGCCCTGCACACCCGCGTCGGCGACCTTCTGCAGCGCCTTCATGCCCTCGGTGCCGATGGTGCCGACCGGTGTGTAGTCCGGCTTCAGCGGGCTGTCCCGGTAGACCAGGAAGAACTGGCTGCCGGTGGAGTGGGGTTGCTGGGTCTTGGCCATGGCGATGGTGCCGGCCGGATAGATCTTGAACCCCTCCTTCTTCATCGCCGGGTCCGTGGGCTCCTTGAGCCGCGCGTCCTTGAGGTTCTCCTCGGCGAGCGTGTAGCCCGGGCCGCCCTCGCCGGTGCCCTTGGGGTCGCCGCACTGGAGGACGAAGATGCCCGCGCCCTCACCGGTGAGCCGGTGGCACCTGGTGTGGTCCAGATATCCCTGGCCGGCCAGGAAGTTCAGGGAGTTGACCGTGTGCGGTGCGGCCTTGGCGTCCAGTTTGAGGTCGATGTCCCCGCAGGTCGTCCGGAGGTTCATCGCATACGAGGCCGAGGTGTCGATGCCCATCGCCGGTTCCGACTTCCACGTCTTCGCGGCGGGGGAGCCGGGTGCCGGCTTCTTGCAGGGGTCCGGCCCCTTGCCGGGGGTGGACGGGTCGCTGGGCGCGGCGTCGGCGCTGTCCTTCTTGTCCTTGTCGCCGCCCAGGGCTCCCGTGGCGTACGCCGTGGCGCCGCCCGCGAGCACCACGGCGAGGCCGGCGGCGATCACCGCGTTCCGGAGGCGGGCCTTGCGCCGCGCGGCCTCCCGGCGCTGCTGCTGCCGCTCGAACTTCTCCCGGGCGAGCTGCCGCCGCCGCTGCTCGTTATTGACCACCGGGTCGTCTCCTCGTGCCGTCTCGTCTGTCGTGGGCCCTGTGTTGCGAGTGTGCCCGTACCGTATACGGGTTCGCGACGGCGGGACCGCCGCCGGTAGGCTCTGAACCGGCCGGTCCGGCACAACCGGGACCATGCCTTGCCGATATCTGATCCGACCTTTAAGGACGAATGTGCTCATTGCCGGGTTCCCCGCCGGGGCCTGGGGCACCAACTGCTACCTGGTGGCCCCCGCCGCAGGCGAGGAGTGCGTGATCATCGACCCGGGCCACCAGGCCGCCCAGGGCGTCGAGGAAACGCTCAGGAAGCATCGGCTCAAGCCCGTCGCCGTCGTCCTCACCCATGGCCACATCGACCATGTCGCCTCGGTCGTCCCGGTGTGCGGTGCCCATGACGTCCCCGCCTGGATCCACCCCGCCGACCGCTACATGATGAGCGACCCGGAGAAGGCGCTCGGCCGCTCCATCGGCGCGCAGCTGCTGGGCGAGCTGACGGTCGGGGAGCCGGACGACGTCAAGGAGCTCTCGGACGGCAGCCGGCTGCAGCTCGCGGGGCTGGAGTTCACCGTCGCGCACGCGCCCGGCCATACCAAGGGGTCGGTGACCTTCCGGATGCCCGGGACACCGGAGATCCCCCAGGTGTTCTTCTCGGGCGACCTGCTGTTCGCCGGCTCCATCGGACGCACCGACCTGCCCGGTGGCGACCACGCCGAGATGCTCCGGTCGCTGGCCCGGGTGTGCCTGCCACTCGACGACTCGACCGTGGTGCTGTCCGGCCACGGCGCCCAGACCAGCATCGGCCGCGAGCGCGCCACCAACCCCTACCTGCGGGAAGTCGCGCAGGCGCAGCACGGCCCCGGAGACGGCACCGCCGCTCCGCGACGAGGAATGTGACGAGAGACCCCCAGTGAGCACCTTCAAGGCCCCCAAGGGCACCTACGACCTGACCCCGCCGGAGTCCGCGGTCTACCTCGCAGTGCGCGAGGCCATCGCCGCGCCGGCCAGGCGCGCCGGATACGGCTATGTGGAAACCCCCGGCTTCGAGCACGTCGAGCTGTTCTCCCGGGGTGTCGGCGAGTCCACCGACATCGTCAGCAAGGAGATGTACACCCTCACCACGCGCGGTGGCGACGAGCTGGCGCTGCGTCCCGAGGGCACCGCCTCGGTGCTGCGCGCGGCACTGGAGGCCAACCTCCACAAGTCCGGGAACCTGCCGGTCAAGCTCTGGTACTCCGGCTCGTACTACCGCTATGAGCGCCCGCAGGCCGGCCGGTACCGCCACTTCTCCCAGGTCGGCGCGGAGGCCATCGGTGCCGAGGACCCGGTGCTCGACGCCGAGTTGATCATCCTGGCCGTGGACGCCTACCGGTCGCTGGGCCTGAAGAACTTCCGGCTGCTGCTCAACTCGCTGGGCGACAAGGAGTGCCGCCCCGTCTACCGGGCCGCCCTGCAGGACTTCCTGCGCGGGCTCGACCTCGACGAGGACACCCGGCGGCGCGTGGAGATCAACCCGCTGCGGGTCCTCGACGACAAGCGTGCGGCCGTGCAGAAGCAGCTCGTCGATGCTCCCCTGCTCCGCGACCACCTGTGCGAGGCGTGCAAGGAGTACCACGAGCAGGTGCGCGAGCTGCTGACCGCGGCCGGCGTCGGGTTCCAGGACGACGAGAAGCTGGTGCGCGGCCTGGACTACTACACCCGCACCACCTTCGAGTTCGTCCACGACGGCCTGGGCTCGCAGTCCGCTGTCGGCGGCGGCGGCCGCTACGACGGCCTGTCCGAGATGATCGGCGGCCCGGCGCTGCCGTCCGTCGGCTGGGCGCTGGGCGTGGACCGTACGGTGCTGGCGCTCAAGGCCGAGGGGATCGAGCTCGAACTGCCGCGCCCCACCGAGGTCTTCGCCGTGCCGCTCGGCGAGGAGGCCCGCCGGGCGCTGTTCGGCCTGGTGACGCAGCTGCGCCGGGCGGGCGTGGCGGCGGACTTCGCGTTCGGCGGCAAGGGGCTGAAGAACGCCATGAAATCGGCCAACCGCTCGGGCGCCCGCTATGCGCTCGTCGCGGGCGAGCGGGACCTGGCCGAGGGCGTGGTGCAGCTCAAGGATCTGGAGAGCGGGGAGCAGACGGCTGTCGCATTCGACACTGTCGTGAGTGAACTGCTCACCAGGCAGGGCTGATTGCCGGGGCCTTGAGGCAAAATGAGCGGCACCGACCGACTGATGGGATGCACGGCGCTATGACCACCTCGGCACTTGACCGGTCCGACACCGACGGCGCGGAGCGGGACGGCCCCGCCACGGGTGCCGTGGGCGGCAGCCGGGCGTTCGGCCTGATGCTGGTGATCACCGGCGCGATGGGGCTGCTCGCCTCCTGGGTCATCACCCTGGACAAGTTCAAGCTGCTGGAGAACCCGGACTTCGTGCCGGGCTGCAGCCTGAACCCGGTGGTCTCCTGCGGCAACATCATGAAGAGCGAGCAGGCCCATGCCTTTGGGTTCCCCAACCCGATGCTGGGCCTGGTCTGCTACGGCGCGATCATCGCGATCGGGCTGGGGCTGCTCGCCGGGGCCCGCTACCACCGCTGGTACTGGCTGGGCATGGAGGCCGGCTGCCTCTTCGGTGTCGGCTTCGTCAGCTGGCTCCAGTACCAGTCGCTGTATGTCATCGGCTCGCTCTGCCTGTGGTGCTGCCTGGCCTGGGTCGCCACCATTGTGATGTTCTGCTACGTCACCGTGCAGAACGTCCGGCATGGCTTCATTCCGCTGCCGGGCGGGCTGCGGCGCGGGCTGCTCGAGTTCCACTGGGTGCTGCCCGTGCTCTGGATCGGTGTCATCGGCATGCTGATCCTCACCCGCTGGTGGTCCTTCTGGACGGGCGGCACTGCGTAACGCGGCCCGGGCCGCGTTGTCAGTGGAGTGGCATAGGGTTTCGGCGTGGAACCCGACTTGTTCACCGCCGCAGCAGAGGACCGCCAGGAGAAGGATCCGGCAGCCAGTCCGCTGGCTGTGCGCATGCGCCCCCGCACCCTCGACGAAGTCGTGGGGCAGGGGCATCTGCTCAAGCCCGGTTCTCCGATGCGCCGACTTGTCGAGAAGGGCGCGGAGGGGAGCGGTGGCCCCGCCGGGCCGTCCTCGGTGATCCTCTGGGGCCCGCCCGGCATCGGGAAGACGACGTTGGCCCATGTCGTCAGCCAGGCCACCAACAAGCGCTTTGTCGAGCTGTCCGCGATCACCGCCGGGGTGAAGGAGGTGCGGGCCGTCATCGACGGCGCCCGCCGCGCCTCCGGTGGGTACGGCAAGGAGACCGTGCTCTTCCTCGACGAGATCCACCGCTTCAGCAAGGCCCAGCAGGACTCCCTGCTGCCCGCCGTCGAGAACCGCTGGGTCACGCTCATCGCGGCCACCACGGAGAACCCCTACTTCTCGATCATCTCCCCGTTGCTGTCGCGCTCCCTGCTGCTGACCCTGCAGGCGCTGACCGACGACGACCTGCGCGGCCTGCTGCGGCGGGCGCTCACCGACGAGCGAGGGCTCGGCGGCGCGGTCACCCTGCCCGAGGACGCCGAGGCCCATCTGCTGCGCATCGCCGGAGGTGATGCGCGGCGCGCCCTCACCGCGCTGGAGGCCGGGGCCGGTTCGGCCATCGCCAAGGGCGAGGCCGAGATCAGCCTGGAGACCCTGGAGGCCGCGGTCGACCGGGCGGCCGTGCGGTACGACCGGGCCGGCGACCAGCACTATGACGTGGCCAGTGCGCTCATCAAGTCGATCCGCGGCTCGGATGTGGACGCCACGCTGCACTATCTCGCCCGGATGATCGAGGCGGGGGAGGACCCGCGGTTCATCGCCCGGCGGCTGATGATCTCGGCGAGCGAGGACGTCGGCCTGGCCGATCCGACCGCGCTGCAGACGGCGGTCGCCGGGGCCCAGGCCGTGGCGCTGATCGGCTTTCCGGAGGCCCGGATCGTGCTGAGCCAGGTGGCCGTGGCGCTGGCCCTCGCGCCCAAGTCCAACGCCGCCTATCTGGCGATAGACGCGGCCCTCGCGGATGTCCGGGCGGGGCTCGCCGGTCCGGTGCCGCCGCAGCTGCGCGACGGTCACTACAAGGGTGCCGAGAAGCTCGGCCATGCGCAGGGCTATCTCTATCCGCACGACCTGCCGGGCGGGATCGCCGCCCAGCAGTACGCTCCGGACGTCATCCACGGCAAGCGGTATTACGAGCCGACGCGGTACGGCGCGGAGGCGCGCTATGCGGATGTGGTGGAGCGGGTGCGGGCCCGGCTGCGCGGTGAGCAGCCGTCCGCGGAGTAGTCCGCTCAGCCGGCCGCCGACTCGAAGAGCCGGTGCATCGCCCCGCGCAGCTGCGCGATGTCCCGCACCGGTTCGGGGAACTCGAAGCGGGCGTCGAAGGAGCGCTCGGCCGGGGTGCCCCGGCCGTGCTCCCGGGTGAAGCGCACCCGCAGCCCGTACCGGTCCAGTGCCAGCGGAACGGCCCGGTCGCCCGCCGTCCGTACCCCGTTCTCCCGCTCGCCCAGCAGCCCCCACAGGGTGCGCACCTGGTCGCCGTGGCCGGAGTGCAGATGCTGGAGCAGCTCCGTCTCGTACGCCACCAGGGGGTCGGCCTGGGCGTGCGCGAATGCGGCGGGCTCGACATGTTCCGCGCCCCACAGATCGTCCAGGCTCAGCTCGCCGAGCTCCAGGCGCAGCATCATGCGGCCGGGCTCGGCCACCCCGGGCACGCAGGTCAGCCAGCCGCTGAGCCAGGCGCGGCCCCGGATGCGGTTGGGCACGGAGACCGGTGCGACATCGGTGATCTCCAGCACGGCGGGCACCTCGTCGTCCTGGGCGTGGGTGGCCGCGCGCACCGCGGGTGATTCCGCGGGGAAGACCAGGAACACCTCGCCGTCGGGCCCCACGCTGCGCGCCTCGGGGGAGGGCTGCTGTCCGGGGTGGTCCAGACCGGGGATCAGCAGTACCGCCGAGCATGTACTCTGTACGAGAGTTCGTGTGCGCTCGGCTGCTGACGGCATCCGGGCGGTTTCAAGCCCGCTGGGACGCGGCTGACCACGATCTGATCGGACCTCCGTCGAATCGACGCCTTGTGCTGCGTCGGCGTTGTCTGTGACGTGTGTGGTGTTCCCAGGGCGAGACATGCGATCTCCTTGAGTAAGGTGAGCCTAACCTAACCTACAACGGAGGTCTGGAGAACGTGCCTAACCAGTCGCGTCCCAAGGTCAAGAAGTCTCGTGCGCTCGGCATCGCCCTGACGCCGAAGGCCGTCAAGTACTTCGAGGCCCGTCCCTACCCGCCGGGCGAGCACGGCCGCGGCCGCAAGCAGAACAGCGACTACAAGGTCCGGCTGCTCGAGAAGCAGCGCCTGCGCGCCCAGTACGACATCAGCGAGCGCCAGATGGCCCGCGCCTACGACCGCGCCAAGAAGGCCGAGGGCAAGACGGGCGAGGCGCTGGTCGTCGAGCTCGAGCGCCGTCTCGACGCGCTGGTCCTGCGTTCGGGCATCGCCCGCACCATCTACCAGGCCCGCCAGATGGTCGTCCACGGCCACATCGAGGTCAACGGCAAGAAGGTCGACAAGCCGTCCTTCCGTGTCCGTCCCGACGACGTCGTGATGGTCCGTGAGCGCAGCCGCGCCAAGCACCCCTTCCAGGTCGCCATGGCCGGTGGCTACGACACCGAGGGCGAGACCCCGCGCTACCTGCAGGTCAACCTGCAGGCGCTGGCCTTCCGCCTGGACCGGGAGCCGAACCGCAAGGAGATCCCGGTGATCTGCGACGAGCAGCTCGTCGTCGAGTACTACGCCCGCTGATCCGGTCGTAGGACTCCTCTTCGCCCAGCCCGTCGACTGCCCGGCCCCCGTGGCCGGGAAGCCGGCGGGCTCGCGCGTTTCCAGCCCCCGCCAACGCACGGAAAACGCGGTACGGGCGCCGGTGCCCGGCGCGATAAGGTCGGTATCCGACGTCCAACGACCAGCGACGATCTGACGATCAGCAGGGAGCGGTGCAGCGTGTCCGGTGGAGAGGTGGCCGGGATCCTCGTGGCCGTCTTCTGGGCGATCCTGGTGTCCTTCATCGCCCTGGTGCTGGTGCGCCTCGCGCAGACCCTGAAGGCGGCCACCACACTGGTCGCCGAGGTCACCGAGCAGGCCGTGCCGCTCCTCGCCGACGCCTCCGCGACCGTGCGCTCCGCCAACACCCAGCTCGCCCGCGTCGATTCGATCGCCGCGGATGTCCAGGAGGTGACGGCCAATGCCTCCGCGCTCTCCTCGACCGTCTCCTCCGCCTTCGGCGGGCCGCTGGTCAAGGTCGCCGCGTTCGGCTACGGAGTGCGGCGCGCCATCGGCCGCAAGGCAGAGCCGGCGGAGCGGCGGAGCACCGTGATCGTCGGCAAGAAACTGCCGTCCGCCCGGCGCGGCAGCCGCCGTACCCGTGGGAAGGGTTGACCCAGAAATGTTCCGCCGTGCTTTTTGGTTCACCTCCGGTGTAGCAGCCGGTGTCTGGGCCACCACCAAGGTCAACCGCACACTGAACAAGCTCACCCCGGAGAGCCTGGCGCTCCAGGCGGCGGACCGCGCGGTGCTCGCGGGCCGCCGGGTCAAGCTCTTCGCCCTGGACGTCCGCGACGGCATGGCGCATCGCGAAGCGGCGCTCAAGGACGCGCTCGGTCTCACCACCACCGGGCCGGACGCCGAGCGCCCGGAGCTTCCCGAGCAGCGCCGGCTGATCGCGCTCGAACAGCCCTCACCCCACCATTCGCTCACCCGGAAAGAGGACCACTGATGGAGTCGGCCGAAATCCGCCGCCGCTGGCTGCGCTTCTTCGAGGACCGCGGGCACACCGTCGTCCCGTCGGCGTCGGTCATCGCGGACGACCCGACCCTGCTGCTGGTCAACGCGGGCATGGTGCCCTTCAAGCCGTACTTCCTGGGCGAGGTCAAGCCGTCCTTCTCGCGTGCCACCAGCGTGCAGAAGTGCATCCGCACCCCGGACATCGAAGAGGTCGGCAAGACCACCCGGCACGGCACGTTCTTCCAGATGTGCGGCAACTTCTCCTTCGGCGACTACTTCAAGGAAGGCGCCATCAAGTACGCCTGGGAGCTGCTGACCTCTCCCGTGGCGGACGGCGGCTACGGGCTGGAGCCGGAGAAGCTCTGGATCACCGTCTACCTCGACGACGACGAGGCCGAGCGGATCTGGCGGGAGGTCATCGGGGTCCCCGCCGAGCGCATCCAACGGCTGGGCAAGCAGGAGAACTTCTGGTCCATGGGGGTGCCCGGCCCCTGCGGTCCGTGCTCCGAGATCAACTATGACCGGGGCCCCGAGTTCGGTGCCGAGGGCGGCCCGGCCGTCAACGACGAGCGCTATGTGGAGATCTGGAACCTGGTCTTCATGCAGTACGAGCGCGGTGCCGGCGAGGGCAAGGAGGACTTCCCGATCGTCGGCGACCTGCCCGCCAAGAACATCGACACCGGTCTCGGCCTCGAGCGCCTGGCGATGATCCTGCAGGGCGTGCAGAACATGTACGAGACCGACACCCTGCGCGTCGTCATCGACAAGGCCACCGAGCTGACCGGGATCCGCTACGGCGCCGGCCAGGAGACCGACGTTTCGCTGCGGGTGGTCGCCGACCACATGCGCACCTCCGTGATGCTCATCGGCGACGGTGTCACCCCCGGCAACGAGGGCCGCGGCTATGTGCTGCGCCGCATCATGCGCCGCGCCATCCGCAACATGCGCATGCTGGGCGCCACCGGCCCGGTCGTCGCCGAACTGCTCGACGTGGTCATCGAGAAGATGGGCCGGCAGTACCCGGAGCTGGAGACGGACCGCAAGCGCATCGAGACCGTCGCGCTCGCCGAGGAGGCCGCCTTCCTCAAGACCCTGAGGGCCGGCACCAACATCCTCGACACCGCCGTCACCGAGACCAAGGCCGCCGGCGGCAAGGTCCTCGCCGGTGACCAGGCGTTCCTGCTCCATGACACCTGGGGCTTCCCGATCGACCTCACCCTGGAGATGGCCGCCGAGCAGGGCCTGTCCGTGGACGAGGACGGCTTCCGCCGTCTGATGAGGGAACAGCGGGAGCGCGCCAAGGCCGATGCCAGGGCCAAGAAGACCGGCCATGCCGACCTGTCCGCCTACCGCGAGGTGGCCGACAGCGCCGGTGCCACGGACTTCACCGGCTACACCCTCACCGAGAACGAGGCCACCGTCGTCGGCCTGCTGGTCGACGGGGTGCCCTCGCCCGCCGCCTCCGAAGGCGACGAGGTCGAGGTCGTCCTGGACCGTACGCCCTTCTATGCCGAGGGCGGCGGCCAGCTCGCCGACCAGGGCCGGATCAGGTTCGACAGCGGTGCCGTGGTCGAGGTCCGCGATGTGCAGAAGCCCGTTCCGGGCGTCCATGTGCACAAGGGCGTCGTCCAGGTCGGCGAGGTCACCGTGGGGGCCTCCGCCTATGCCGCCATCGACGTCCGGCGCCGCCGGGCCATCGCCCGCGCCCACAGCGCCACCCACCTCACCCACCAGGCGCTGCGCGACGCCCTGGGCCCGACGGCCGCCCAGGCCGGTTCGGAGAACTCGCCGGGCCGCTTCCGCTTCGACTTCGGTTCGCCGACCGCCGTACCGGGCACCGTCCTGACCGATGTCGAGCAGCGCATCAACGAGGTGCTCTCGCATGAGCTCGACGTCCACGCCGAGATCATGAGTCTGGACGAGGCCAAAAAGCAGGGCGCCATCGCCGAGTTCGGCGAGAAGTACGGTGAGCGGGTACGCGTAGTGACCATCGGCGACTTCTCCAAGGAGCTGTGCGGCGGTACGCATGTGCACAACACCGCCCAGCTGGGTCTGGTGAAGCTGCTCGGTGAATCCTCCATCGGCTCCGGTGTGCGCCGGGTCGAGGCGCTGGTCGGTGCCGACGCCTACAACTTCCTGGCCAAGGAGCACACGGTCGTCGCCCAGCTGACCGAGCTGGTCAAGGGCCGTCCGGAGGAGCTGCCGGAGAAGATCTCCGGGATGCTCGCCAAGCTCAAGGACGCCGAGAAGGAGATCGAGCGGTTCCGTGCCGAGAAGGTGCTCCAGGCCGCCGCCGGTCTCGCCGAGGGCGCCCAGGACATCCGGGGCGTGGCCCTGGCCATCGGCCGGGTGCCGGACGGTACGGGCGCCGACGACCTGCGCAAGCTGGTGCTGGACGTCCGCGGCCGGATCAATGGCGGCCGCCCGGCCGTGGTCGCCCTGTTCGCCGTGGCCAACGGCCGTCCGCTGACCGTCATCGCCACCAATGAGGCGGCTCGTGAGCGCGGGCTCAAGGCCGGTGACCTGGTGCGCACGGCCGCCAAGACACTCGGCGGCGGAGGCGGCGGCAAGCCGGACGTCGCCCAGGGCGGCGGCCAGAACCCGGACGCCGTGAGCGAGGCCATCGCCGCCGTCGAGCGGCTCGTCGTGGAAGCGGCCTGACGCGTGCGACGGGGCAGACGCATCGCCGTGGATGTCGGGGACGCCCGGATCGGGGTCGCCTCCTGCGACCCCGACGGGGTCCTCGCCACCCCGGTCGAGACGGTGCCGGGGCGGGACATCCCCGCGGCGCACAAACGGCTGGCGGCCATCGTCGAGGAGTACCAGCCCATCGAGGTCGTCGTCGGCCTGCCCCGCTCGCTCAGCGGGCGGGAGGGCCCGGCGGCGGCCAAAGTGCGCACCTTCGCCAGGGAACTGGCCCGGCGCGTCGCCCCGGTGGGGGTGCGACTGGTGGACGAGCGCATGACAACCGTCACAGCCGCCCATGGACTGCGCGCCTCCGGCGTCAGCTCCAGGAAGGGCCGCTCGGTGGTCGATCAGGCGGCAGCGGTGATCATTCTGCAGAGCGCCCTCGAAGCGGAGAAGACCTCCGGCCGCCCCCCCGGCGAACCTGTCGAAGCGGTCATCTAATCGCGATACGGTAACCTTCCGCGCGACATGGCAGCTGTTCGAACGCCATCCGTACAGGACCAGACGCTCGGACCCGTGCTCCTCGGAGTGCCCACCGGCTGCCGCTGTGCGGCTCTAGGGGATTGATGACTGAGTATGGCCGGGGCTCCGGCTCCCAACCGTGGCATCCCGGCGACCCCCACCAGGGGGAACAGGGGTACGACGGACAGCAGTACCCGCAGCAGCCGCAGCAGCCCTACTACGGTCAGCAGCAGTACCCCGCCGAGCAGCAGTACCCCGGACAACAGCACTACCCCGCCGAGCAGCAGCAGTACGGCTGGGATCCCGCGCAGGGCGCGGGATCCGGGTATGGCACCGCTCCCGGCGGGCAGTACGCCGGGGCGGGCGATCCCTATGCGGGCGGCTCGCCCGACTACTACGGTGCGCCCGGTTCGTATCCGCCGCCCCAGCAGGGCCCGCCGCCGCAGCACCAGCAGCCTCAGCAGCCGCACCAGGAGTGGCACGGCGAGCCCGACACCGGTGAACTCTCCTTCTTCTCCGGCCTCTCGGGCACGGCGGAGGCGTCGCCCGGGCCCCCCGCGGGGGTGGACGACGAGCCGGCCGAGGAGGCCCCCCGCGGCCGCGAGCGGCGCGGCAAGGAGAAGAAGAGCAAGCGCCGCAGCGGAACCGCCTGTCTGGTGGCCGCCGTGGCGCTCGTCGGCGCCGTGGGCGGCGTCGGCTACCTCGGCTACGACTACTGGCAGAGCCACTATGGCCCCGCGCCCGACTACCAGGGCGAGGGTTCCGGCCAGGTGCGGATCGAGGTTCCCAAGGGTGCCGGTCTCACCCAGATCGGTGATCTTCTCCAGCAGAACGACGTGGTCAAGAGCGCCCGCGCCTTCTCCGAGGCGGCGAACGGCAAGACCATCCAGCCGGGCCCCTACACCCTGCACAAGCAGATGTCGGGCGAGGCGGCGGTCGGGATGATGACCAACTCCGCGAATTTCCTCACCCTTCCCGAGGGGCTGCGGGCCGGCCAGGTCTATGACGCGATCGACAAGAAGCTCACCCTCAAGCCGGGTACCACCAAGGACATCGCCAGGAGCCAGGCGAAGAACCTCGGGCTGCCCGACTGGGCGGGCGGCGATCCGCAGATCAAGGACCCGCTTGAGGGCTTCCTCTTCCCGTCCCAGTACGCCGCGGGCAAGGGCACCAAGCCGGAGGACCTGCTGCGGCAGATGGTCGACCGGGCGAAGCGGACCTACGAACAGCAGGACCTGGCGGGCAAGGCCAGGGAACTGGGCCTGAAGTCGCCGCTCCAGGTGATCACGGTCGCCAGCCTGGTCCAGAAGGAGGGCAAGTACCAGCACGACTTCGACAAGATCGCCCGGGTCATCTACAACCGGCTCAAGCCGGACAACAAGGAGACCTATGGCCTGCTGGACTTCGACTCCACGGTCAACTACGCGAAGAGCCGGAGCACGCTGGACACCGGTGCCGTCAACGATCTGCGGAAGTTCAAGGACCCGTACAACACCTACAACGTCAAGGGCCTGCCACCCGGTCCGATCAGCAACCCCGGCAAGGACGCCCTCCAGTCGGCGCTGAAGCCCGCCTCCGGGCCCTGGTACTACTTCGTCTCGGTCAACGAGAACGAGACACTCTTCGCCGTGACCAATGAAGAGCAGAACAAGAACCGGCAGAAGTACGAGCAGGAGCACAAGAAGGCCGGCCAATGACCACCCGTCACCGTGCGGCCGTGCTCGGCTCGCCCATCGCCCACTCGCTCTCCCCGGTCCTGCACCGAGCCGCCTACGCCCAACTGGGGCTGCGGGAGTGGACATACGACCGGTACGAGATGGACGAGGCGGGGCTGCCCGGCTTCTTCGACGGGCTCGACGGCAGCTGGGCGGGGGTCTCGCTGACCATGCCGCTCAAGCGCGCAGTCATCCCGCTGCTGGACGAGGTCAGCGCCACCGCCCGGTCGGTCGAAGCGGTCAACACCGTCCTCCTCGCCGCCGACGGCCGCCGCGTCGGCGACAACACCGACATCCCCGGCCTGGTGGCGGCGCTGCGCGAGCGCGGCGTCGGCACGGTCGGCTCGGCGGCCGTGCTCGGCGCCGGGGCGACCGCCTCCTCGGCACTCGCCGCGCTCGCGGTGATCTGCACCGGAGAGGTCACCGCCTATGTCCGCGGCGCCGGGCGGGCCGCCGAGATGCGTGGCTGGGGGGAACGGCTCGGGGTGACCGTCCGTACCGCCGACTGGGCGCGGGCCGCCGAGGCCCTGGCCGCGCCGCTGGTCATCGCCACCACCCCGGCCGGCGCCACGGACGCGCTCGCGGCGGCCGTGCCGGACCGGCCGGGCACGCTCTTCGATGTGCTCTACGAGCCGTGGCCGACCCCGCTGGCCGCCGCCTGGGCGGCGCGCGGCGGAGCCCTGCTGGGCGGCCTCGACCTGCTGGTGCACCAGGCGGTGCTGCAGGTCGAGCGGATGACCGGCCACCTGCCCGGCCCGCTCGCCGCGATGCGCGCGGCGGGTGAGGCGGCGCTGGCGGCTCGCCGCGGGTGAACCGGCCCGGCGGTCCGCACCCGTCTCACCCTTGCGTCCGTACTCTGGACCCGGCCCCGGTCCCACCGGCGGCCCATGGGAGGATCGGAACCAGCATTTCGCAGGCCAAGGCTACTGAGGAGCACCGTTGAGCAGGTTGCGCTGGCTGACTGCGGGGGAGTCGCACGGCCCCGCACTGGTGGCGACGCTGGAAGGCCTTCCGGCCGGCGTGCCGGTCACCACGGAGATGGTGGCGGATCACCTGGCCAGGCGGCGCCTCGGCTATGGGCGCGGTGCGCGCATGAAGTTCGAGCGCGACGAGGTCACCTTCCTCGGCGGTGTGCGACACGGTCTCACCCTGGGTTCCCCGGTCGCGGTCATGGTGGGGAACACCGAGTGGCCCAAGTGGGAAAAGGTCATGGCGGCCGACCCGGTGGACCCGGCGGAGCTGGCCGAGCTGGCCCGCAACGCCCCGCTGACCCGGCCGCGCCCGGGCCATGCCGACCTGGCGGGGATGCAGAAGTACGGCGTGGCCGATGCCCGGCCCATCCTCGAGCGCGCCTCCGCCCGGGAGACCGCGGCCCGGGTGGCCCTCGGCGCGGTGGCCCGCTCCTTCCTCAAGGAGGCCGCCGGGATCGAGATCGTCTCCCATGTGGTCGAACTGGCCTCGGCCAGGGCGCCCTACGGCGTGCTGCCCGTGCCCTCCGACGTCGAGCGCCTCGACGCCGATCCGGTGCGCTGCCTGGACGAGGCCACGAGCCGGGCGATGGTCGCGGAGATCGACCAGGCGCACAAGGACGGCGACACCCTCGGCGGCGTGGTCGAGGTGCTGGCCTACGGGGTGCCGGTGGGCCTGGGCTCGCATGTGCACTGGGACCGGCGGCTGGACGCCCGGCTGGCGGCGGCGCTGATGGGCATTCAGGCGATCAAGGGCGTCGAGGTCGGCGACGGCTTCGAGCTGGCCCGGGTGCCGGGATCGAAGGCACACGACGAGATCGTGCTGACCGAGGACGGCATCCGCCGCAGCTCGGGCCGGTCCGGCGGCACCGAGGGCGGCCTGACCACGGGTGAACTCCTGCGGGTGCGGGCCGCGATGAAGCCGATCGCCACCGTGCCCCGCGCGCTGGCGACCGTGGACGTCGCCACCGGCGAGCCGACCCGGGCACACCACCAGCGCTCGGATGTGTGCGCGGTGCCGGCCGCGGGCATCGTGGCCGAGGCCATGGTCGCGATGGTGCTGGCCGACGCGGTGGTGGAGAAGTTCGGCGGCGACAGCGTCCCGGAGACCCGCCGCAACCTCCGGGGCTACCTCGACAACCTGGCCGTCAAGTGACCGGGCCCCGGGTGGTGCTGGTGGGCCCGCCGGGAGCCGGCAAGTCCACCATCGGCACCCTGCTCGCCCGGCGGCTGGGCGCCGGCTACCGCGACACCGACGCCGATGTCGAGCGCACCGCGGGCAAGCCGATCCCGGAGATCTTCATCGACGACGGCGAGCCGCACTTCCGTGAGCTGGAGCGGCAGGCCGTCCGGGCCGCGGTGGCGGAACACGACGGGGTGCTGGCCCTGGGCGGCGGCGCGGTCCTGGACGCCGGGACCCGCGCCCTGCTCACCGGGCTGCCGGTGGTCTTCCTCGAGGTCGAACTCGCCGACGCCGTCCGCCGGGTGGGCCTGGACAAGCCCCGCCCGCTGCTCGCGGTGAACCCGCGGCAGCGGTGGCGGGAGCTGATGGACGCGCGCCGTCCGCTCTACACCGAGGTCGCCCGGGTCACCGTCGCCACCGGCGGCCGTACCCCGGCCCAGGTCGCCGATGCGGTGATCGAGGCGCTGGGCTTGTCCCAGGGCACCCCCGAGACCACGCAGTGAGGAACGCATGACCGACGCCCCCACCCGTATCCATGTCGCAGGCAGCGCGGGCACCGCACCGTATGAGGTCCTGGTCGGCCACCAACTGCTGGGCGAACTGCCCGAGTTGATCGGCGGGGCCGCGAAGCGGGTGGCCGTGGTGCACCCCGAGGCGCTCGCCGCGACCGGTGAGGCGCTGCGCGAGGACCTGGCCGCGCAGGGCTTCGAGGCCGTCGCGATCCAGGTGCCCAACGCGGAGGAGGCCAAGACCGCCGAGGTCGCCGCCTACTGCTGGAAGGCGCTGGGGCAGAGCGGCTTCACCCGCACCGATGTGATCGTCGGCGTCGGCGGGGGAGCGACCACCGATCTCGCGGGCTTCGTCGCCGCCACCTGGCTGCGCGGGGTGCGCTGGGTCGCGGTGCCCACCACCGTGCTGGCCATGGTGGACGCGGCGGTCGGCGGCAAGACCGGCATCAACACCGCCGAGGGCAAGAACCTGGTCGGCGCCTTCCACCCGCCGGCCGGGGTGCTGTGCGACCTGGCGGCGTTGGAGTCGCTGCCGGTCAACGACTATGTCAGCGGTCTCGCCGAGGTCATCAAGGCCGGTTTCATCGCCGACCCGGCGATCCTGGACCTCATCGAGGCCGACCCGCAGGCGGCCCGCACCCCGGCCGGCCCGCACACCGCGGAGCTGCTGGGGCGGGCGATCCGGGTCAAGGCCGAGGTCGTCTCGCAGGACCTGAGGGAATCGGGGCTGCGGGAGATCCTCAACTACGGCCACACCCTCGCCCACGCCATCGAGAAGAACGAGCGCTACAACTGGCGCCATGGCGCGGCGGTCTCCGTCGGGATGGTCTTCGCGGCCGAACTCGGCCGGATCGCCGGCCGGCTGGACGACGCGACCGCGGACCGGCACCGCGCGATCCTCACCTCGGTGGGCCTGCCGGTGACCTACCGGGGCGACCAGTGGCCCAAGCTGTTGGAGACCATGAAGGTCGACAAGAAGACCCGCGGCGACCGGCTGCGCTTCATCGTCCTGGACGGGCCGGCCAAGCCGGTGGTGCTGGAGGCACCGGATCCGGCCATGCTGCTGGCGGCGCATGCGGAGATCGCCTCATGACGCGGCGGGTGCTCGTGCTCAACGGCCCCAACCTCGGACGGCTCGGCTCACGCGAGCCCGATGTGTACGGATCCACGTCCTATGCCGGACTCGTCAGGGAGTGCACCGCGCTCGGCGCGGAGCTCGGCCTCGCCGTCGAGGTCCGGGAGACGAACGACGAGGGCGAGCTGGTCCGCTGGCTGCACGAGGCCGCCGACGGCGCCGTACCCGTGGTCATCAACCCCGGGGCGTTCACGCACTACTCGTATGCGATGCGGGACGCGGCCGCGCAGCGCACCGCACCGCTGATCGAGGTGCACATCTCCAATCCGTACGCCCGGGAGGAGTTCCGGCACACCTCCGTCATCGCGCCCGTCGCGAGCGGCACGATCGCCGGGTTCGGCATCGGCTCCTACCGGCTGGCGCTGCGCGCCCTGGCGGACGAACTCGCAGGCTGACGCCGGGCGTCGGGCACTTTCCGCCCGCACCGGCCGTTCAGGGCCGGTGAGGGCGCTCGGGTACCCTCCGTTCCGGTCGGCCGCACGGGCCGGCCGCGACGCACCAGCCGACAGCACGGGACGGAGTGGCACCGGATGCAGCACACAGGGCAGGGACCGGGGCCGGGCGGTGGCCATCGCCCCGTGCCGACCGCCCCGGGATGGGCGGCGCCTGCCCCCCGGCCGGCCGTGCCCCCGCCGCCCGGCCCGGCCGGGCCGCGGGCCACGGCGGTCGCCGATGCCGCACAGGCGGCCGTCGCGGTGCTCCTCATCGGCCCGGCGGGCGCCGGCAAGACGACCGTGGCCCGGCACTGGGCCGGCACCCGCCGGGTGCCCACCGCCCACATCAGCCTGGACGACGTCCGCGAATGGGTGCGCGCCGGCTTCGCGGACCCCCAGTCCGGATGGAACGACCACTCCGAGGCCCAGTACCGCCTCGCCCGTCGCACCTGTGGTTTCGCCGCCCGCAACTTCCTCGCCAACGGCATCTCCTGCATCATCGACGACGCCGTCTTCCCCGACTGGCCCGCGGTCGGCCTCGGCGGCTGGCAGCGGCACATCGGCCCCGGCCTGCTGCCCGTCGTCCTGCTGCCGGGCCTGGAGGTCGTGCTGGAGCGCAATGCCGGGCGCAGCGGAAACCGCCGCCTCGGGGACGAGGAGGTCGCCGCCATCCACGGCCGGATGGCCGGCTGGTACGGCTCCGGCCTGCCCATCATCGACAACTCCCAGCAGGACGTCGCGACCACCGCCCGGCTCCTCGACGAATGCGTCGCCCGCTCCCTGACCGGCTGGTAGCGCGGGATCGGCGGGAGCGCAGCGCCCGGTCGGAGGTACTGGAACAGACGGTTCCGGCTGCCGTACGTACGCTCGGAAGCATGTCCGACGTGTACGCGGCACGGCGCTCAGGGCTCCTCGAGCGGTGCGTGCTGGGCGGCAGCGAGGCCGCCCTGGTGACCGGTGGCGCCAATGTCCGCTATCTGGCGGGCGGCGTGCCGACCGGTTCCGCACTGCTCGTCGGGCCCGTTCACGATGTGCTGCTGTGCACGGCCGACCCCTTCGCCGATGCCGCCGCCTCCGCGGCCGGCCGGCCCGCGGAGGGCCTCAGGGTGCAGCTTCTGCCCGCGGCCGAGGGCGACCCGGCCGTGGCGGGCGCGGAACGCGCCGTCACCTCCGGAGCGGGGTCGCTCGCCGTGGAGGAGCACCACCTGACCGTGCTGCGGCACCGCGCCCTGCGCTCCGTCGCCCCGCGGCTGCGGCTGGACGACCTGGGCCCGGCCGTGGAGCAGCAGCGGATCGTCAAGGACGACGACGAGATCTCCGCCCTGCGCATCGCCGCCGAGATCGCCGACCAGGCCCTGGGCGAGCTGCTGGAGTCGATCCTGGTGGGCCGCACCGAGCGCCATCTCGCACTGGAGCTGGAGCGGCGGCTGGTCGACCACGGCGCCACCGGCCCTGCCTTCGCCACCTCGGTGGGTGCCGGACCCCACTCGGGGCTGTCCGGGCACGCACCGACCGACCGCAGGGTCGAGGAGGGCGACTTCCTGAGCGTCTGCCTGGGCGCCGACTACCGCGGCTATCACAGCGAGGTCGCCCGCACCTTTGTCATCGGCACCTCTCCGGCGCCCTGGCAGATCGAGCTGTACGACCAGGTCTTCGCGGCCCAGCGGGCCGGCCGGGAGACGCTGGCGCCCGGTACGCCGTACCGTGAAGTGGACCGTGCGGCACGCCGGGTGCTCGAGGCCGCGGGCCATGGGGAGCGGGTCGGGCCATGGATCGGCCACGGGGTGGGACTCGAAAACGGCGAGGACCCTCGGCTCACCCCCTCGGCCATGGGTAAACTGGACGCTTGCGTGCCGGTCACCGTAGATCCGGGAGTCCACCTCCCGGGGCGGGGCGGCGTCCGGATCGATGACACGCTCGTCGTCCGCCCCGAGGCGGACGGCGGACCCGAGCTACTCACCATTACGACCAAGGAGCTGCTCGCGCTCTAGCGCGTGCCCTCTTCGGTCATCAGCTTCAGTCCAGGAGATTCCGCAACCGTGGCTTCCACGAACGACCTCAAGAACGGCATGGTGCTCAGGCTCGACGGAGGCCAGCTCTGGTCCGTCGTCGAGTTCCAGCACGTCAAGCCCGGCAAGGGCCCCGCCTTCGTCCGCACGAAGCTGAAGAACGTGCTCTCCGGCAAGGTGGTCGACAAGACCTTCAACGCCGGTGTGAAGGTCGAGACGGCCACCGTCGACAAGCGCGGTATGCAGTTCTCGTACATGGACGGCGAGTACTTCGTCTTCATGGACCTGGACACGTATGACCAGCTGCACATCGACCGCAAGGCCGTCGGCGACGCCGCCAACTTCCTGATCGAGGGCTTCGAGGCCGTCGTCGCGCAGCACGAGGGCAGCGTCCTGTACGTCGAGCTCCCGGCCGCCGTCGAGCTGACCATCGAGCACACCGACCCGGGCGTCCAGGGCGACCGCTCCACCGGTGGCACCAAGCCCGCCAAGCTGGAGACCGGCTACGAGATCCAGGTCCCGCTGTTCATCACGACCGGCGAGAAGATCAAGGTCGACACCCGCTCCGGTGAGTACCTCGGCCGGGTGAACAGCTAACCGTGGCCGCCCGTAGCAAGGCCCGTAAGCGTGCCTTCCAGATCCTTTTCGAGGCCGATCAGCGCGGTGCCGCCGTGCGGACCGTCCTCGCCGACTGGATCCGGCACTCGCGGAGCGACGACCGGCAGCCGCCGGTTACCGAGTACACGATGCAGCTGGTCGAGGGGTACGCGGAGCATGTGAACCGCATCGACGAGCTGATCGCCACGTATGCGGTCGACTGGGAGCTGGACCGGATGCCGGTCGTGGACCGGAACATCGTCCGGCTCGGGGCGTACGAGCTGATCTGGGAGGACGAGATCCCGGACGCGGTGGCGATCGACGAGGCCGTGCAGCTCGCGAAGGAGTTCTCGACCGACGACTCGCCCGCCTTCGTCAACGGTCTGCTCGGCCGTTTCAAGGAGCTCAAGCCGAACATTCGGCGCTCATAACGAACAACCGCCGTGGGGCGGGAAACCCGAAAGGGTTTCCCGCCCCACGGCGG
>NZ_JBDJPF010000045.1:0-56476 GCF_054957865.1 Streptomyces xingningensis | reverse complement strand
GGGGCTCCTGGTCGGGCGCGGAGCGCTTGCCGTAGCCGGGGGCGGCCATGGGGGGCGCGTACGGGCGCGCGTCGGCGGTAAGGTTGGCGGCAGCCATGGGATCGTCCTACTCTCGATCTTGATGGTCAGACCCTCGCCGTGTGTTGTTGGCACCGGCGGGGGTCGTTTGCTTTGTCGTGCTTGTGGCGCACGCTACATGGCGGCGACGGACGGTGGCGATTCGATCGCGAAATGTCATCCGTCCGTGTGAGCAAGGGACTTGGGTGGGAGGGTGGGATTAAACCCACCAACCATTCCTTGGAGAAGAGGCTCGAATCTCGGCGCCCGATGCCCGACGCTCAAGCGGCGGGTGGTGCGGTGTGGGAAACGTCCAGCTGCGGTGCGGGGTACGTGAGTTGGGGGCGGCGGGCCGAGCTTCGGTATTCGGGCGTCGGGGACGGCCGTTGTCGGGGACGGCCGTGCGCGCCTATCCGTGCGATGGGCGAAGAAGGCATGTTCTGGCACTGATATGGCACTTGGCGGATATCTGCCTGATCGGCTCTTTTCATCGTGTTCGAGGGGGGTCGGCTTTTTATGCCTCAATGATCGCACCCATATGGGACTTTGCGGCTTGGGTGTGAGTGCAGGTTCGACGGCGCATTTCTTCTAGACACTCAAGTGTCTTGTGAGGTAGAACGGCATCGACATCAGGAAGCTCTCGGCGAGCCGCGCTACATCCGATGCATGGCAAGCCCGGCAGCGCGTGCGTATTTAGAAACTGGTGATTTGGTGAGGAAATCAACTCTGCTTCGTTTCGCTGTTGCTGCTGTGGCAACTCCTGCCATCGCTCTGTCAGTGGCAGCCCCGGCGTCTGCCGGCGATTACGTTCAGTGGCAGAACAAGGGAATTGCGAAGCGGGAGCTCCGGGAGCTCTGCCTGAGCCATGGCTCGGCCGACGACGTCGGTTTGGCCAGTTGCGACTCAAATGGCGTCACGCGTTGGAATGACCTCCAGCCGAGTAACAACAACCCATATCATGACTGGATTGAGCGGCCTCAGGGTACTGACATGTGCCTCACGGCGGTTATGGATAGCGTTCAGCTTTCTGCTTGCTATGGCAGTGACGCATACCAGCGCTGGTCTGAGGAACAGTGGAATGGTGGCTGGGTGCTCAAGAATCGGGGCTCGGGGTTGTGCCTCTCTGCCCGGCCCGATAGTGGTCGTCCGCGTGACCGCCTTCCCGTGTTGGAGCGGTGCGATGGCCAAGAGAATATGTTTTGGAGATAACTGACTGCTGGGATTGCCTTGGTTACGAAGGAAGCCAAGCAGCCCGGAGGTACCACGAAGCGCCGCCGCAACTCGTTCGAGTAGCGGCGGCGCTGAAGTTGGTTACGCGTGCTCGTCTCGGTGGTTCGCTAAGGGGCAATTGGCCTCCGAGTGGCCTCAACGCTGGTACATAGCCCTGTTGTTGGGAAACCTGTACCTTTAGGCAACCGTGAACCCATTGCCTCTTATCTCGGCCACGAAGGCGCACCACACGCCTGCAGAGAAGAGCAGTGCAGAGTGCTGAGGGGCTTTGCTGTCACGCACTGGGACGGCGCCGGAGGCTGCGCACTCGGGGCCCCATTCGAGGCAATTGCCGCCGTTCCCTTCGCTGTAACTGGACTTCACCCATATCTCGTTGGGGAAGCCGTGGGTGGTGCTCATGGGCGTACGCCTCCATTACGTGCCGGATGAGGGTCAGAGAGTCGGCGAGCGACAAGGCGTTGGCGCGCAGCCGCTCGTAGGCTGCGCGCGCCTCTGTCACTGCCTCTGCTGAATCGTCTACCTGCCCCCGTTGGTATGTCTCCTCATACAGGACATCCGTTCCATCCTGTCGAGTCAGCACGATAAACGGCACCCCTCGTGACGCGGTGCCCGCACTGAAAGGGAATACCTGGACGGTGATGTGTGGAGACTCGGACGCAGCCAGCAGGTGCCGAAGTTGCCTCCGCATGACGCCTGCGCTGCCCACGCTGGACCATAGGACTGCTTCGTACAGGATCACCCACAGTGATGGCGGATTGGCTCCTTCGAAGAGTTCGCGTCGCTGCAACCGGCCTTCCACGCGTGCTTTGATCTCAACTGCCGTCTCGGATGGATGAGCCGCGCGGAAGACAGCTTCCGCGTACTCCGGCGTTTGCAGTATGCCCATGACGCGCATGGTGGAGTAGTCACAGATCGCCACTGCCTCACGCTCAAGCTGGAGGTACGGGATGAACCACGCCGGATTACCGGCGTCGGCCGCCCGCTGGCGCATGCGCGCATAGACGCCCGGCGTGCCGAATACCCGGTCGCACTGCTCGGCGAACTGAGCGCTCGCCAACTGCTGCCCCTTCTCCACCTTGCTCACATACGGCTGCTGGCAGCACAGCTTGTCGGCAAGCACGGCTTGCGTCCAACCGTGCGCCTCGCGGGCGTACTCGATCTCTTGGCCGAACGCCTCAGCCGGTGACGCCAGTTCTTCGCTCATGCGTGCAACTCCCGGTATTCCAAAGGAGTTTGGAATGCAAAATGGTCTGGT
This sequence comes from Streptomyces xingningensis, assembly GCF_054957865.1. Classification (NCBI taxonomy): domain Bacteria; kingdom Bacillati; phylum Actinomycetota; class Actinomycetes; order Kitasatosporales; family Streptomycetaceae; genus Streptomyces; species Streptomyces xingningensis. Next base: position 53,934 of record NZ_JBDJPF010000045.1, on the reverse strand, counting down.
CAAGCGTACTCGGACGGTACGAACCTGGGTCTCAAGGCTGATGCCCGCCCACGGCGGGCGGGACACGCGGAGGCTCGAACGCATGACAGGGCAGTGGGAAGCCGTGCCTGAGACGGCGCGGATGACGTTGCGGGTATCACGGGACGGTGGGCGTACTTGGGGGCCGACCCACTACGTGGGGGCCACCAAAAAGGTTGAGGATGACCCGTTTCGCTTCCCGCCGTGCGGGTGTGAACAGTGCGCCGGGCATCGGCGTCGCGGTCGTGCCGTGCGTACGCCGGCCGTCCTGCCCGGAGGGCGCTCATGAGGATGCCCCCGCCCATGTGGTCGCTGAAGCCCCTGGTGCCCCTACCGCACACGAGCGGTCCGCTCACCAATCCACCGGCTGACTCCCCGCTCGCCATCGGAGGCGACGAAGACAACAGCCAGGACGAGACGGGTGACGGTGGCGACGGTCAGGAGGGCAACCCGCCTGCCGGGTGGGGTGACAACTTCACCCGCTGACCGAGCGATCCGGGCGGCCCTGCTCTGGAACACTGGAGCGGGGTCGTACCTGTTTGAGGAGGCCAATGGGCAGGAGCATGACGGGTGTTGGGCGCGTGACGATTTTCCCACTGCTCCAAATCTGGCCTGACACGTATGGCGTGATCGGGTACGCAACCACGGGGAATTTCGGGGACACGGCCGTCGTCGGATACGTCCCTTTTCCGGAAGTGCCGGATGTCCCCATGATGGACGTGGCGGCACGACACGCGGTGGGCCAGTCCCGCACCGCGCATACGGACTGGGTGCTGTGTACGGCATGGAGCGCCCGGGCGGTACCCAAGCCCGGCACTCTGGATCTTCGCGAGGCCGCGTGGTCGCTGGATGTCGACAGCAGCAGCGCACCGGCCTCAACGCTGTACGGGCACAACCACTTGAAGGTCGGCCGCTTCGCACTGGAAGACCCTGAGCTGATGAACAAAGCGCGTCAACTGCTGAATGGCCACGTTCGGATCTCCGAGCCTGGTCTGTGACCGCATAGACCCGCCGGGTCAGTGTGCCGTGCCGGTGGTGACGAAGTCCCGGATGAGGGCTGCGGTCCTCTCCGGCTCCTCGAACATGGGGGTGTGGCCGACGCCGTCGAGCCGCTCGATTCTGGCCCTGGGAACCGCCGCATAGCCTTCGTAGGAGGCCGGCAGCCACCGCTTGTCCCTGGTGCCGTAGATCGCCATGACCGGCAGGCCGAGACCGGACAGCCGTTCCGGCATGGTGCGTTCCCCCAGGTAGACCGAGGATGCCCGGTCCGTCGAGGTGAAGCTGCGGTAGGTCATGCCGCGCACGTCGGCGATGAGCTGGTCCGGGATCTTGACCGGGCGGGTGAAGGCGCTGGCCAGCCCGTCCCGTATGGCCGAGTTGCGCAGCCGCCAGAGCAACTGGCCGATGACAGGCACACGGAGGAGATGGCCGGTGGTGCTGTCGGCGAGGAAGGCATCGTTGCGGGGGCCCGTGTCGATGAGGGTCAGGGAGCGCACCAGGTCGCGCCGTTGCTCGGCGAGCGAGGTGGCGACCATACCGCCCAGGGAATGGCCGACCACGGCCGCGTGGCCGATGCCGAGCCGGTCGAGGACGGCGCCGATGCGGCGCGCCTGCTCCGGGACGCCGTAGCCGCTCGCCGGTTTCGCCGAGCCGCCGTGTCCGAGGAGGTCGATCCGGACGACGTGGTAGACGCCCAGCATCGGCATGACGGGATCCCACCAGTGGGTGGACCCGGCGGTGCCATGGATGAGGACCAGCGCGGGCGCGGACGGCGGGCCGCCCTCGACGATGTGGACGTCCCCGCCGTCGAGCCGGACGATGCGGTCGCCGACGGCCTGCCTGGTTTGCGTGGAGACCAGCACCGCGTTCGCCGCGAGCAGTGCGACCAGGACGGTCAGGACTGCGAGAGTGATCCTGACCGTCCTGCGGCGCCGGTTCCTGGGGCGTGCGGACGGCGGCGCGGCCCCGTTCTCCCCTGGAGGAAGCGCTTCCAGGTGGGCATCGGGGGTGGATTGCTCTGGTGAGGGGTTGCCGGGCGTGGTGGTGGGGTCGTGACTGCGCATGGCCCCACGCTCGTGTGCCTCATGGATGCGGGTCTTGGACGAATGTTCCGAGGCTCGCCCATGCGATGTCGTCCACTGCCAACCATGGCTCGTCGGCCACGGTCGCCGGAGTCGCTCCCGTGAACATCCGGACGTCCCGATGGAGGTGGGACTGGTCGGCGTAGCCGCCTTCCGCGGCGACCAGGGCCGGGCTTTCGCCCGCGGCCAGTCGGTGGGCGGCATGGTCGAAGCGGACCAGCCTCGTGGCGCGTTTGGGGGGAAGGCCGATCTGCGACCGGAACCGGGACCACAGGCGTTTGCGGCTCCATCCGATCTCGACCGCCAGTTCGTCGACCCGGACCCGGCCGCGGCCGGCGACGATCCGGTCCCAGGCCCAGGCCACTTCCGGGTCCGCGGGCGGCCCCGTCTCGCACCGACGGGCGAGCCACGCGTCCGTCATCGCGAAGCGGTCCTCCCACGAGGGGGCCTCGCCCAGCCGTTCCCGCATCCGTGTCGCGTCCCGGCCCCACAGGTCGTCCAGCGCGATCACGGTGCCGTCCAGCTCCGCTGGGGAGGCACCCAGCACGGCGTGTGCGATCACCGGGGACAGACGCACCTGCACGCACTGGATGTTCTCGCCACGAACACGAACCGCGCCCGGCAGGAACCCGGCGGCGAGACTTCCCCGCTGCTGGTCGGCAGCGCCCTCGACGACCAGTGGGCCGTCGCCGAACTCAACAACCAACGTGATGGCCGGGTGCGGGACCACCCGCTGGTCAACCGAGCCGGGGCCACGATCGCGGAACCCGGCCATGCTGATGCCTGCCACCCGACTGGGCCGCGACGGCAGCGCGACATCCCACACAACCGCAGCGTTACGCCCGTCCACGGTGGATCGCATCGCTCCATGCTAGGGCTGTTGACGGCACGATCGCCGAGTTGTGTGTTCAGGCTGGGCCGGTGGGTAGTCGTCCGCCCCAGCGGGTGCTTGACCACATAGGACACGGTCTTACTCTTCGTGTTCACGCGCCGCCCCGGTGCGGACGATGCGGGGCATTCGATGCGCACCGGGGCGACTGCCGCGAGTGCGGCGCACCGTCCGGTGCGCGCGGTGCGGTGCATCGCCCGCACCGTGTGCGTGCCGGGGCGCCTCAGTCATGCACTGAAGAGCCGACGCCGGGACGGGAGGGCGGCGGTGAAGGCCGTCATCATGTGATCTCGACGCGCACGTGGGCGCGGTCACCGTGCGCCAAGCCGACAGCAGCGCTGTGAGCCGCATTCCACCTGCAATCTCATGCCCGGTCAGCCCCGGGCGCGGGAATGTCGGCCAGGACCGGCTGCTGCCCCGGAAAGAGGTCCGCTACGGCCAGCATCGTGATGGCGGCTTCCTGCACGAGTCGTTCCATGGACAAGGTGCCGCGTGGCGTAGCGGTGTAAGACATCAGCCGCAACTCGGCGACATACGGGCCCTGGCGCTCGTTGTCGGGTGGCACGGAGGCGAAGAGTTCGTGCCGCGGACGTGTGCGCAGTGACTCGGCAACCGCCCGGAGCTCCAGCCTGTCCGCCGCACCGGTTCGGTCCGCCTCCATGCTGCCGAGGTCCAAGGTGGCGGCGTGGATGCCGAGCTGGATGAGTGCCGCGGTGAGTGCTCTCCCGGAACGGGGGTCGATCCGCCAGGTCAGGAAGCGCTGGTTCTGCTCCTCATCGGCACCGGGCACTTTGCCGGCCATGTGGATGATCCGGTCCGCATAGACGGCAGACGCCGGCCAAGGATCCTGCAAGCCCGAACTCGCACTGTCCATCCGGGCATTGTGCATGGGTGCACGCCGTCTCACACCCATGCACCGTCGCCCATCAGACACATCTCAGATAGAGAACGTCTCCGTCTACGGCGCCGCTGTCACTGCTGCCACCGTAGACAATGGTTCCGGTGGTGATGATCTTGTACCCGTACCTCGGGTACTCGCTCCTGTAGTCGCAGTGGATGCTGGACCTCTCCGTGCGGCGTGGCGGCGGGCAAGCAAAGTTACGACCGTGGACAGCACCAGCTGGTGCCCACTGCTGCGGACCGGGCATCCAAATCCACAGTTCTGCATCAGTGGTGCATGTGTCCGGCCTGTGTGGCGTGCAGTTATCGATTCCGCCCACCCCCGTGATCACACCACCGCTGTAGTGTGGCTTCTGCGCTACCAATTCGCAGGACACCGTGTCCTGACCGCCCACTGGCCCAGCCGTGATGACAGGCTTCGGCTTCGGCGGTCGCAGGTGAGATGCTCCCGGCGACGCGTAGGCGAGCGACGTGCTGCCCGCCAGCGCCAGCGCGGCAAGCGCAGCCGCTCCCGGCCCCAGATACCTCGCTCTTCTGCTTTTACGGATCACGTCATTCTCCCTTTCCGGGACGCGAGTCAATCTGACTGACCATCAGACTACGAGTGAGGCAGCACCCACAACACCCGATCCGAGCCCTCGCTCTAGGTTGGCGGAATCCCTGCCATGCTCCTGCGCTCCACGTGCTGGTAGCCGGAGGAAAGCCCCCGGACTGGCACGACTTCAAGCAAGCACGCGAAGAGTTCGTGAAGTCGGCCGGGGACTTCCTCCGGGAGATGGCAGGAGGGAAGTAGCCTCCCCGTCCAGCCTCGTCCATGCACCCCTTCTCGAGGCGCCGGGCGGGGCTTCCCGCTGTTCAGGCGAACGCTTGCCCCCACGTATCCCGGAGGGCGTACCGTTCGAGCCGCTGGGCCCAGGGCGTGTATCGAAAGCGCGCTGTCATCCGCAAGTCAGGATGACCTTGCCGAACTTGCCCGGGCCGGCGAGCCGGGCGTAAGCATCGGCGTACCGGTCGAGGGAGAAGGCCGTGTCCACGGGGACCCGCAGGCGACCGTGGGCGAGCAGGGGAACGACCGAGGTGCGAATGAGGTTGGCGAGCAGTGCCTTCTCCGCGTGCGTGCGGCCGCGGATGGTCGTGCCGATCAGTTGGCCGCGTACCAGCATCAGGTCGAACATCCGCAGCGGGACCGTGGCGCCGGCCTGGACCCCGACGATGAGGACCTTGCCGCGGCTGCGCAGCAGGGTGACCCGTTGCAGGCAGTCCGGTCCGCCGACGAGTTCCACGATCACGTCGTACGGCCCGTGTTGGGCCTCATCGGCGGGGGTGACGACGTCGACGTGTGTGCCGTCCGGGGCGAGCGCCTTCAGCCGGTTGTGAAGCTCGGGGCGGCGCACACTCGCCACGGTGTGCGCTCCGGAGACTGCGGCAACCTGCACCATGGCCGTTCCCACGCCGCCTGCCGCACCGGTGATCAGCACACGGTCGCCCGCGCGGACTTGGGCCTGGGTGATCAGGGCGTCCCAGGCGGTGCTGAAGGCTTCCGGGAAGCCGCCGGCCTCCTGCCAGGACAGGGCATCCGGCACCGGAAGCAGAAGATCGGCAGGGACGGTGATCCGCTCGGCGTGACCGCCGCCACCGACCAGTGCCATGACCCGGTCTCCGGTGGAGATCCCGGTAACGGCGCTCCCCATGTGCTCGACTTCACCGGCAATTTCCAGGCCGGGTACGTCGGTTGGCCATCCCGGTGGTGCGGGATAGTCCCCCCGTGCCTGCTGCAGGTCAGCCGCGTTGAGACCTGCGGCGCGGACGCGGACCACCACATCTCCCGGTCCCGCCACCGGGTCCGGCCGTTGCTCCAGATGGAGATGCCCGTCGGAGTCGATCACTACAGCTCGCATGGTCGCACTCTATGTACAGGCCCTGGACTCCAGCTACGCGGCTCCATCGGCCGGCTGCGCAGGCTGCTCGCCATACCGTGATCCGGGCTCAGGACAGGCCTGGGTCGAGCGGGCCGCCGTAGGTGATGAGCTTCCGGTCGGCCACGAAGGAGAGGCTCTCGTAGAGGTCGAGCGCTCCGGTAGGGTTGGCGGTGTCCACCACCAACTCCGCACGGTCGTATCCTTGTTGCCGGGCGGCCCGCAGCGTATGCGCCAGCAGGGCGCGCGCCGCGCCCTTGCCCCGGTAGGCGGGGCGGGTGCCGAGGTGGCCCACGGTGCAGGTCCGGCGTCCGGTGGCAGCGTTATCGGCGATGTACTCGTCGGCAAGGAGGTATGCGGCCACATGGTCGTCGGCGTCAAGGAGTACGGCGGAGACGTCCGCCCGAAACGACCGTGCCCCCGTGCCCCAGGTGTGCCAGTCCGCCTCGTCGGCTTCGGTGAAGTCCCAGTGATCGCGGAACGCCTCGTTGTGCGCGAGGCGGACCGCCGCGTCCAACTCCCGGGCAAAGGGCGCCAGGCGCAGGCCATCCGGCGGGAGGGCGGCTTCCTGGGCCGGTGTGGTGCGCAGGTCACGCGACATGGTGAACCAGTACCGGCACGGCGCGAACCCGGTCCGCTCGGCCAGCGCCGCCAGGCCGGCGTTGCCGGCCGCCCCGGCGAGCAGCAGCTCGCCGGGCGCCCCGGTTCCACGCTCCGCGTGGATTGTCCGGGCCCGGGTCCGCATCCAGCCGATGACCTCCGTGCCCAGACCCTGACGCCGCCGCGCGGGAGCGACACCCCCGCTGGTCTCGAAGCGCAACACCCCTCGCACCGGTTCCGGCTCGTACACCATGGCGTACGCCACCATCCGCGCGCCCTCCCACAGGCCGACCGCGTTATGGGCCAAGTCGAGCTTGGGGTCGGCGAATTCCTCGCGGATATCGGCTGCGTCGTAGTGGATGCCCGTTTGGTCTTCGCGCTCGACCTCGTCCCGCAGGTTCACGAGGGCGGGGATGTCCGCCATACCGAGCGGTTGAAATGTCATATCCATCCGTTAAAGGGTACATTGCGGCCTTCGCGGCCTTATGTGATGCGGTGTTCCCAGCGGAGAGCCGGGCTGCCTTCGATCCGAGGCGCCGATGACCGGGCAGCCTGAAGTGCATGACTGGCGAATCGAGGAACGGGAGTACGTCCGTCAGGAGCAGCGGCGCGGTCGTCGTCACGCCTACGAGCACCTCACGCCCGCACGGACGGCGCTGGTTGTGGTCGATATGGTGCCGTTCTTCGTGGCCGGGGCGCCCTACGCGCTGGGCATCGTCACCAACATCACGCGTCTTGCGACCACTTTGCGCGCGGCCGGGGGCACGGTGGCCTGGATCCTTCCAGCGGGAACACCCGCACGCGAGGACTTCTTCGGCCCCCGCGCCGCTGAGCTGCTCGCCACTGCCGCCGGCACCGGGCCGCTGCGCGAGCGACTCTGGCCGGCCTTCCAAGTCCACGACAGCGACCTCGCCGTGGAGAAGACCGCCGCCAGCGCCTTCTTCCCGGGACGGTGTCCGCTTCCCGGGCTGCTCGAACAACGCGGCATCGACACCGTCCTGATCACCGGCACGGTGACCAACGTGTGCTGCGAGTCGTCTGCGCGTGACGCGAGCACTCTGGGCTACCGGGTCATCATGGTCGCCGACGCCAATGCCGCCCGCCGCGACGAGGACCACAACGCCACGCTCTACACGGTCTACCGCACCTTCGGCGATGTCCGGCCCACCGTCGACGTACTCGAACTCATCCACAACTCTTGACGATTGCTCCGTCAGGACCGCGTTCGGCTTCGCTGCCAGAAGCGAGGCGCTTGACCCTCACGTGGCGTCAGGCTGCATAGTCGGCGTCGTGGAGGAGCACTTGACTGTGGGACGCGTGGCCAAGTTGGCGGGCGTGAGCGTCCGCACGCTGCATCACTATGACGAGATCGGGCTTGTACGGCCGTCGGCGCGAACTGCAGCCGGGTACCGGGCCTACTCGGGCAGCGATGTGGAACGACTGCGCGAGGTACTTGCCTACCGGCGCCTGGGCTTCGGACTGCGGGAGGTCGCGGACCTGGTCGGCGACCCGTCCACCGACGCGGTCGCGCACCTGCGCCGGCTGCGCGGCCTGCTGCTGGAACGGCGCGATCACGCTGATGCCATGGTGGCGGCCATCGACAGAGAACTCGAGGCACGGGCGAGGGGAGTCAAGATGACGCCGGAGGAGCAACTGGAGATGCTCGGCGCACGGCTGTACGACGCGATCGGCGGCGCCTACACCGCAACACGCCGCACCGACCCGCGGATCGCCGCACAGATCTGGGACGCGCTCGGAGACGCGCAGGCGGTGTTGAACGTCGGGGCCGGCACCGGGCTCCTACGAGCCCTGCGACCGGGACGTGACCGCGGTGGAGCCGTCGGCGGTCATGCGGTCGCAGCGGCCTGCCGGCTCGGCGCCGTGCGTGGCCGCCGCCGCGGAGAGCCTGCCGTTCGAGGACCACTCCTTCGACGTCGCGATGGCCGTCTCCACTGTTCACCACTGGGGGGACCCGATAGCGGGGCTGCGTGAGATGCGGCGCGTGGCCCGCCGCGTGGTGGTGCTCACGTTCGACACCGACGAGCCCGGATGGCAGGACCGGTTCTGGCTTACCCGCGACTACCTGCCCGAGTTCGCCGCCGTTCTCGCAGAGTTTCCCTCGCTTGCTGGGATGGCCGACGCGATCGGCGCCCGCGCTGAGCCGGTGCCCATCCCGTGGGACTGCGCTGACGGCCTGTTCGAGGCGTACTGGCGCCGGCCAGGGGCGTATCTGGAGGATCGCGTGCGCCGTGCGATGTCGGTGTGGACGCGGGTCGGGCCGGAGGCCGAGCAGCGGGCGGTACGAAGCCTCAGCGACGACCTCGACTCCGGCCGGTGGGCCGGGCGCAACAGCGACCTCGCCGACCTCGACGCGGCAGATCTCGGCCTCCGCCTGCTCATAGCCTGAACCGCGTCGCATCCTCGGCATCGCGGTGGCTCCGGCATGCCCAGGTCGATAGCCTGCGAGCCCTGCTGGTCGGACTGTGCAAGCTTGTCCTCCGCTCCGGTGAGGCTGATTCGCAGACTTTCGATCTCGCCGAGCCGACCTTCACGCTCGGCCTCGGCGATGCGCGCATTGAGGTTGTCGCGAATGTCGTCGAGCCGTGCCCGTTGAGCCGGATTTGGTCACAGGAGTGAGCATCTGACCTCAATTTGCGCCGCGCGGATATGTGATGCAAAGGTGTGTGTTTTCCGCCTCGATGACGTGGCATAGATCACCCGACTATGGCTGTTCCGAAACGTCGGGGGTGGGTGCGGCGGGACGCTTGATCTGCTCACGGAGGATGTCGCCGTGGCCGGCGTGACGCGCGAAGTCCTCCATGATGAGCAGGTAGATAAACCGCAGGTTGACGTCGCCGAGGTCGGGGTGTGTGGTGATGTCGTCGAGGTCGAAGTCGGCGGCGATCACGCGCGAGCGCTCGCTGGCGCGCTCGAATTCGGCGATCACGTCGGCCAGGGTCTCGTTGTCGTCGACGATGAAACTGGCGTCGCCCGCCGTCGTGCCGCCATCACATTCGCTCTTGGGCAGGCTCGCCAGGACGTGCTGGAACCAGATCCGTTCGGCGACTGCGGCGTGCTTGAGCAATCCGATCGGGGTGGTCGGCGACGCAACGAGGCGGCGGCGGGCCTCTGCTTCGGACAGACCGCGCACCGTGTTGATCAGCTCGGCACGGTTGCGGTCGAGCATGCTCTCGAGCAAACGGCGTTCAGCGCCGGTGGTGATTCGTGGTATCGACCATGTCATTGTCGGCTCGATTCTGTTCGTGGGGATGGATCTGCCTGTTGTCGTGTGATCGGCGTTCTGGCGTCCTCGTCAGCCGCCACGGTTGCCTTCGCGACGGAGACCGTCGAGTGTGTTGCATCCCCTCCCGGGGGCGAGCGGCGGCAGTCGGCCCGCGGCTCCATCAGTTCGATCAGCCGCAGGCGGGCGTGTGCGAACCGCATCCAGTGCTGCCCTTGCGAAGACGCAGGTAACCGGAGAAAAGATCTCGTACGCAACTCTATCCGCCGTTCGCCGTGTTGATCCATGCGGAATCTGTGAACATGGGTCTCATGAATGAAGAAGTGATTCCGATCCTGCGTGTCGAGGATGCTGCCAAGGCGGTTGGCTGGTACGAGCGTCTTGGCTTCGTCAAAGAGTGGGAGCACCGTTTTGAGCCGGGTTTTCCCGCATTTGTGGAAGTCGCCCGTGGGCAGGTGCGGTTGTTCCTGTCGGAGCATGAAGGGGACGCCCGGCCCGATGGGTTGGTGTATCTCCGGGTCGGTGATGTGGATGCCGTCGCCGCCGAGTTCGGAGTGCCGGTGAGCGAGGCCCCCTGGGGGCGCGAGCTCGAGATCCGGGACCCCGACGGCAACCGGCTGAGGGTGGGGGAGGTGAGGGACTGAGCCGCTGATCAGCCGGGCGTTCCGGGGATCTTCGCCGACCGCAGTTGGGCGATCGCGATGCGCTGGGTCGCGGCGGGGGAGCCGCCGAGGCGGTGGGCGAGGACCCAGCGGCCGTCCGGGAGGGCGCCGGCGAACACCGAGGCATTGCGGGTGGCGCCGTTGTGCCAGGTCAGGGTCTGGGCCCGGCGCCAGGTGGGGGCCGGGTCGCCCAGTACGCGGTCCACCACCAGGCCGGTGAGGATGCGGGCGGCGGCCTTGGGGGTGGCCCACATGCCGCCCGCGGGGAGGATCGCGCCGTCCATCGTCCAGGGGGCGAGCCGCCGCCCGAACAGGCCGGTGGGGACGAGGCTTCGGGCCGCGGGAGGCCGGTGGGTGACATCGTCGGGGATGCCCAGCGGGGTGAGCACCAGTTCGCGGACGAGGTCGGGGTAGGGCTGTCCGGCCGCCGCGGTCAGGGCCGAACCGAGGATGGCATAGCCGAGGTTGGAGTACTCCTCGGTCTCGCCCGGGGGCGAGGTGGGGAGGGTGTCGAGTCGGGTGAGGAGGTCCCGGAGGGAGTCCTGGGTGAAGGGGCGGTAGGGGTCGGGGCGGGTGAGGCCGGGTGGCAGGCGGGGCAGGCCGGAGGTGTGTTCCAGCAGGTGCCGCAGGGTGATGCCGGTGCCCTTGGGGGTGGGCAGCCGGCGTTCGAGGGGGTCGTCCAGGGCGAGGGTGCCCCGGGCCGCGAGCTGCATCAGCAGGGTTCCGGTCAGGACCTTGGTGAGGGAGCCGATCTCCACAAAGGCGTCCGGGTCATGGCCATGATCGGCGTACCAGGGGGCGGGGCCGGGGCCGGCCAGGACGCAGGTCGGGGTGGGGGAGAGGGAGAACACCGTCAGTTGCCCGCCTTACCGCTCGAGGAGGGTCGCGTACCTCGTCCGGCTGAGTCCTGCGCGATGATGGTGCTCTCTTCACAACTTGGGCGCATCATCACGGATATGAGCCAGACAACCGGCCAGAAGAGATCCCCCAGAACCTTGTGCGAAGGGGTGCGCTGTACCCGCTGCATGGACCGGACCATGGTGCGGGAAATCCACCTCGCTCACGATGGAACGATCTTGCGCTACGACGACTGGATCTGCAACTGCGGTTACCGCCGGTCGAGTCGGGAGGATCCCAAGCGGGGCGGTGAGGGCGGGGAGCGGGGCGCGTCCCCGCCGACCGGTGACCGGCTGCTGCCCTCCCCCAGAGGCGCCTGATCCACTTGCCCGGAGCCGCACGGTCCGCCCGGCGGGGCTACCGCACCGCGTAGGCCTCGACCTCCCACAGCGAATAGCCGAACGGTGTCCCCCGCTTCTCGCCCTGCATCCGGACAAAGCGGGTGCCGGGGGCGTCCATCCGTACGGTTTCCACCCCGCCCTTGCCGTCCGTGACCGACGCCGCGTCGCGCCAGGTGCGGCCGTCGGGGGAGACCTGGATGCGGTAGCGGGCGGCGTAGGCGTCCTGCCAGTGCAGGACCAGGCGGCCCAGCCGGGTGGGGCGCGGGAGTTGGAGCTGCCACCAGGCGTTGTCCTCGGGCCTGGAGGACCACCGGGTTCTGGGGTCGCCGTCGACGGCCGCCGAGGCGGGGAAGTCGGTGGCCTCGTCGCCCGAGGAGGTGGCCGGTGCGCCGCGCGCCAAGTCCGGCCCGCCGGAGGGCGGATAGGCATGCACGGTCACCGTCCGCTCCACCTCGCCCAGCCGGATGGGCACGGTGAAGGTGCGGGACGCGCCGCCCGCCGGGACCGACAGCTCGATACGGACCGTGGTCACCCCGCCGCGGACGGCGGTGAGTTGGCCGGGCGCCTTGACACTGACGCCCTGCGGGGCCTGGACGGTGAGCGGCACCCGGACCGTCTCCGGCCGCTGGTTGATCATGCGGGCCTCGACCACCGCCGGGGCGCCGCCCGCCTCCGCGGTCGCCTCGTCCCGGGTGAGCTCGAAGTCGGCCGCGGCGGTGTCGGCGAACCAGGGAGTGATCTCGTGCACCGGCGGCGGAGTCGCCCCCGGGCCCCAGACCACGCGCAGAGTGTCGGCCCGGACGCCCTTGCCCGGCAACTGGGTCCAGCCGCTGTCCGAGACGGCACCGAGCGGCTGCCAGCCCCGGTCCGGGGTGTGCGCCTGCACCGTGCCACGCACCCCGGAGGCCGGGTCGGTGAGCACGGTGACCGAGGTCAGGGGATGCGCGGAGGGCAGCGGAACGGTCAGCGCGGTGCCCGGCCGGGAGCTCACCGCGGTGGCCGGGTCGCCATCGGTGGCCTCGCCCGCCGTGCGCTGTGGACGGTCCACGCCCAGCCAGCCGTTGGCGCGGGCCAGGGCCTGGGTGAGGAAGGGGGACAGCACCCCGTCGCCGACGGTCACCCGCTCCTGCCCGATCCGCCCGCGCAGCCGCAGCACCTCGAGTTCGGTGCGCCAGGCCGCCGCGCCGTCGCCGCGCGCCTGGGCGGTGAGCATGTCCACCGCCCGGCCGCCGGCCTCGCCATGGAGCGCCAACTGGTCCAGCCAGGGCTGTACTTCACCGCCTGCGAAGATGCGCTCCAGGCGCTGCGGCGCCTCGGCCATGACCCGGAAGGCGGCCCGCAGCTTGTCGGCGGCCTCGGTCAGCCTGCCGTTGTCCGTACCGGAGAGGGCCGACCAGAAGTCGTCCAGCAGGGGGCGCAGATAGGCGGATTCGGTGCCGCCGAGCATGGAGGAGGCATCGTTCCCGGCGAGTGCCCACAGGGCCTCGCGGGTGCGGTCGTCACCGCCCGCCAGGTCGTCGACGGCCGCCTGCCAGGACTCCTCGGGGCGGTAGCCGCGCGGGTTCCAGGCGTAGTCGGCCGTGGTGAACAGCGGGATGCGGGAGGCGACCGGCTGCTGTGCGGCATTGGCGAGCAGGGCCGCCGAGTCGACGGCGACACCGGGATCGCGGCCGGTGTAGGGGCCGAGGAAGATACGGTCCTGGGTGAAGTCGTTCACCGGGTAGTTGTCCATGGTGACCAGCCGGTGCGGCCCGAAGGCCGTGTGCGCCTCGGCCAGTTCACCACCGGTGATGGTCCTGGGGACGACGCCCACGCCCGTCCAGGCCACCTCCACCCGGGAGTCCAGGGCCTGGGCGAGGGCGCGCCGGAAGGCGGTGCGGCCCTCCTGGAAGTACTCGGTGGGCAGCAGGGACAGCGGGGCCGCCGCCCCGCCCTTGGCGGCCAGGTGCCCGGCGAGCGCGCCCGCGACCCTCGCCTGGGCCCTGGCCGCCGCCTTGGGGCCGGAGCCGAACTCGTCCGCGTCCGCGTCACAGTGCCACTCGGTATAGCTGACGTCCTGGAACTGGAGCTGGAAGGCCCGTACGCCCAGCGCCCACATCGCGTCGATCTTGCGCTTGAGTGCCCGCAGATCCTCCTCGGAGGAGAAGCACATCGCCTGCCCCGGCGAGACGGCCCAGGCCAGCGTCACATGGTTGCGGCGGGCCCGGTCGGCCAGCGCCCGGAAGTCGGCCCGCTGTCCGGCGGGGTAGGGGTCGCGCCAGCGGGCCTGGCGGTAGGGGTCGTCACCGGGCGCGTAGAGATAGCGGTTGAGCTTGGTGCGGCCCATGAAGTCCAGCTGCGCCAGCCGTTGCGCGCGCGACCAGGGCTGCCCGTAGAAGCCCTCGGCCAGCCCGCGCACCGCGGTGCCCGGCCAGTCACGGACCACCGCACCGGCGAACGCCCGGCCGCCGCCCTGTTCCACCGCCAACTGCCGCAGCGTCTGCGCCGCGTGGAACAGCCCGTCCGGCCCGATACCCGCCAGCGCCACGGTGGGACGGCCGTCCCGCTGCCCGGCGGCCAGCCGGTAGCCGCCGGTGGGCAGGTCGCCGGCCGCCGGGGCGCCGAGCGCCCGCAGGGCGTCCTCGCCGGCCTTCCCGCCCGCATACACGATCAGCCCGCGCGGCGGCGGGGTGCCGCCGGGCTGGGCGTCCACCACGGTCCGGGCGCCCAGCCCGCGCAGCAGGTCGCGCAGCGCGTCGAGCGCAGCGGGGTCGGTGTCCTGGTCGGCCAGCAGGGTGACCTCGTCGCCGATCCGGGCGTACTCGCCCTGGGCCCGGGCGGACTGGGGGCGCGGCCAGACCTGCGGCAGGCCGTCGGCGCTCTCCCGGTCCGGGCTGCCCGGCGAGGCGGTCATCGGGTCGCTCGGTGCGGCCAGCGCCTCCGGCGCGCCGGTGAGCAGCCCGCCGAGCAGGGCGGCGGCCAGGACGGTCACCCCGGCGCGCCGGGGGCGGGCGCCCGGAGCGGTGAACCGGCCGGCGCCCAGGGACCGGCCGGGGAGCCGCCCGCCACCACGGCTGTCATACGAGGGGTCGTTGCCCGGGAACCGCACGGCCTTCTCTCAGCCCCTCCATCTCGCGGGTGAGCGACGAGCCCATCACCAGCCGCTGGGCGTGTCAACGCAGGTGACCGAAGTGCCGGTATTGCCCGGCGAGGTGACGGGCCGATAGGGACCGGGCGCCCGAAAGCCGGTGGCGGGGCGGTCTGTTCCAGGGACCACCGGGGTAGTCCAGACGTGACCCGTGGCCCGTCTCAGCCAGGAGGCACGCATGGGCAGAGCCCGTCTCGCCGAACTGCACGGTGTCGCCACCTCCTATGAGCCCGCGCCCGGCCAGAGCGTGCCGGTGCCCGAGGACACCGTGGTCGCCGTCCTCGCCGCACTGGGCGTCGACGCCTCCACCCCCCGGTCCGTCCAGGACGCCCTGGACGCCCACGCCCACGCCGAGCGGCACCGGCTGCTGCCGCCGACCGTGGTGCTGCGCGCCGAGGACGGCCCGGCCCGGCTCTCCCCGGACGGACCGCTCAAGGGCCTGGCGCTGCGCGTCGAGACCGAGGACGGGGCGAGCCTGCCGGGGGACGGCCCGCTGCCGCCGGGCATCCACCTGCTGCGCGCCCGGACACCCGACGGGCGCACCTCCAGCGCCCCGCTGATCGTCTCGCCGGCCCGGCTGCCCGAGCCGCCCGGGCGCGGGCACGGCTTCCTGGTCCAGCTCTACTCCCTGCTGTCCGCCCGGTCCTGGGGCATGGGCGACCTCGCCGACCTGGCCGAGCTGGCCGCCTGGTCGGGGCGGGCCTTCGGAGCGGACTTCGTGCAGGTCAACCCGCTGCACGCGGCCGTGCCCGGGGACCCCACCGACCCGTCCCCCTACCGGCCCTCCTCCCGCCGCTTCCCCGACCCCGTCCATCTGCGGATCGAGGAGATCACCGAGTACGGCTATCTCACCGGCCCCGAACGGGACGGCGCCGAGCGGCTGCTGGCCCGCGCCGCCGAGCTCCGCGAGGCCGTGCTGCGCCGGGGCGAGCTGATCGACCGGGACGCGGTCCGGGCGCTGAAGCGCAGTGCGCTGGAGCTCGTCCGGACGGTGCCGCTGAGCCCCGGGCGGCGGGCGGCGTACTGCGACTTCCTCGCCGAGCAGGGCCAGGCCCTGGACGACCACGCCACCTGGAACGCCCTCGCCGAGGTGCACGGGCCCGACTGGCACGGCTGGCCCGGCGCCCTGAAGGATCCCCGCTCGGCCCGTACCGCCCGGGCCCGCGGTGAGCTCCTGGACCGCGTCGACTTCCACTGCTGGCTCGCCTGGCTCACCGACCGCCAGCTGGCCACCGCCCAGCGCGCCGCCCGCGACGCCGGGATGCGCATCGGCCTGGTCCACGACCTGGCCGTCGGGGTGCACCCCTCGGGCGCGGACGCCTGGGCCCAGCAGGAGGCCTTCGCGGCCGGCATGTCGGTGGGGGCTCCCCCCGACGCCTTCAACTCCCGGGGCCAGGACTGGGGCCTGCCGCCCTGGCGCCCCGACGCCCTGCGGGCCACCGGCCACGCCCCGTTCCGCGAGCTCCTGCGGGCGCTGCTGCGGCATGCGGGCGCCCTGCGCATCGACCATGTGATGGGCCTGTTCCGGCTGTGGTGGGTGCCGCAGGGCTGCGAGCCCGGGCAGGGCACCTATGTGCGGTACGACGCGGAGGCGATGCTGGGCGTCCTCGCCCTGGAGGCGCACCGCGCGGGCGCGCCCGTCATAGGGGAGGACCTGGGCACCGTGCAGCCCGGAGTGCGCGAGGCGCTGGCCGAGCGCGGGGTGCTGGGCACCTCGGTGCTGTGGTTCGAGCGGGACTACCGGCCGGGCGTCCGCCGCCCGGCGCCGCTGGCGCCGGACCGCTGGCGCCCCGGCTGTGTCGCCACGGCCACCACCCATGACCTGCCGAGCACCGCCGCCCGGCTCACCGGCGACCATGTCGAGCTGCGCCACCGGCTGGGCCTGCTCGGCCGCCCGCTGGCGGTCGAGCAGCGCGAGGACGCCAAGGGCGTCGCCGAATGGCTGGCCCTCTTCGGGCGGCTGGGGCTGCTGCCGGAGGGACCGCGGGACGAGGAGGCGGTGATCAAGGCCGTGCACCGCTTCCTGCTGAGCACTCCCGCCCGGATGGTGGGCATCTGGCTGCCGGACGCGGTCGGCGACCGGCGCCCGCAGAACCTGCCGGGCACCTGGGACGAGTACCCGAACTGGCGGCTGCCCATCGCGGACGCGGCCGGGCGGGCCCTGTCCCTGGAGGAACTGGCGGCCTCGCCCCGGCTGCACGCCCTGATGGAGGAGGTGCGGGGGGTCGCGCGCCGATGGAGCACCCCGGGCGCGCGGGCCTCGCAGGGGTCCGATACCTTCGGGGCGTGAGCAATAAGAAGATGAACGCCGTGCGCGCCGGGGCCGTGTCCGTCGGCACGCTCATGCTGCTGATGATGTCGTCCCCCGCGTTCGCGCTCGTCCGCGACGACGGTGACGACCCGGGCCCGGGCCTGAGCGTGGTCCAGACGCTGGGGCTGTTCGTCGCCGCGCCGATCGTGCTGTTCCTGGTCATCGCGGGGCTGGTGATGGTCCTGTCGAAGAAGTCGGACAACACCCGGATCCACGACACGCACTACGCGCGCTCCTCGCGCTGACGGAGCTTTCGGGGCTTCGCTGCCTCGGCGCCTACGCACGGACCGGGGCGTTCGACGAGGACAACCCGAGCACAGTGATCCACCCTGACATCGCTCCCCGGGAGGGAGAGATCGTGGTCACCAAGAAGCGCGGGAGCGCGTTCTCCGGCAGCGACCTCGACCTGGTCCTGCGGGCCGGCGACATCAACAACCTCATTCTCACCGGCATCGCAACCAGCGTTGTCGTGCTGTCCACTTTCTGCCAGGCCGCCGACCTGGACCTCGGCCTCACCGCCCTGACCGACGCCTGCCTCGACACCGACCCCGAGCTGCACCGCGCCCTCACGGAGCGGCTGTTCCCGAGGCAGGCGGACGTCATCACCGTCGAGGACTAGCTCAAGTCCATCCCAAGCTGACCAGAGATCCCGCGCGACGCGCACCGACTCATGGCCTCGCCACGCAGAGCGGGTTCGGTGGCACCGGGTACGGCTTTCCTCACGACTGGGGGCAGTTCTCGTGAGGAAAGCCGTACCCGGTTCGCTTGGGCTGCAACGGGCGCAACACCTACCGCTGAACGACGGGTCAGGTGGATGCGGGTGTTGTCCCTTGACACATGAATTCCTCGGCCACGCCCCGGAGGAATGCTGTCGCTTCAGTCCCTCGCAGGGAATATCCCAGGAACAGGTCGAACAGATTCAGGTGGTGTGAGATCTCCTGCGGTTCGCGCAACACCACCTCACCGGAGAACAGTTCTACTGTCACCAGTTGGTCGTCGTAGATGACGAAGATGTTCAGCGGTGTGGCGGGGATGTGGGAAGCCTGGGGAAGGACCGCAAGCTCCACGTTCGGTTTCAGTGACACGTCCGCCATGTGCGCACACTGTGCCGCTATGACCTCGATGGATGCCCGGCGCCACCTGACGGCCTGCTCGGTGAGCAGGAAGGTGAAGCTGCGGTCTTCGTCGTCGAGGATCGCCTGACGGTCCATGCGCGCTTGCACGGCGCGTCTGATGTCTTCGGCGTCCCGTGGGGGGCCGCCGCTCACAGTCTCGGAAAGCGTCAGTTCCGCGTACTGGCGGACTTGCAGAAGCCCGGTGGGGACAGTCGGGAGGAAGTGCCGCATCACTCGCGATGAGGATTCACGTGCGCGCAGCTCGCCTTGCTTGCCGTAGAGATCCACTCGGGCGGAGGCGGGCCGCTGCTCACCGTCCAGACGCATGGAAGACTCCCTTTCCTCACATGCCATACGTGGCCCACCACTCCGTGAACGGCTGTGCGTGAGCAAGTGCTGTGTCCCGGTAGCGGGCGAACTCTGCTGTGCTGCTCGGTGGCAGGACGTCTGCTCCGAGGAAGCCCCCGTGGTCGTCGTAGCGCATGGACGCCACGTGCCGTGAATCGAAGAGCCAGAAGTCATCGACGCCTTCGAGAGGGTTGGCCTGTCCTGTGATGTCGAGGATGAAGAACTCCTCCCCGCCCGTCAGGTTCTTCTGGTACCCCCAGCCGAGTTCATACCTGAGGTAGTCCGTCAGCGGGCGGGTCACGATGTGCACACGGTAGACGCGCTTGCCCTTGTTCGTGTGCGACCGCACTTCTTCGACCCAGTCGGAGTTGTAGTCCGCTGGCTGCTGGCCACCAGCCATGAACATCTGGTAGGCGTCGACGTTCCCGGACTTGCTGTAGTCGTCCAGCGTCTCCAGTCGGAATGCTTCTTGCTCAAAGGTCTCGAGCATGTCGGCGAGGCTCTTGGACGAGCTGACCATGGACCACCTTCCACGTGGGAGTCAACTATGCGGCTGGACAGGGCTGTTCAGGGATAGCATGGTTGGGTGAGCATGTCACCAAGGCCATGCTCAGGAACAACGGGCGCGCGAGGTAGAACCCTAGGGATACGTCCCCGTCGTGTTCGAGGGCCTCCGTCGCGTATGCGACTTTGTCGGCGAGCCGGCGTGGGTCGCGGTCAGTCGGTGAATCGAAGCGTGGTGCGTACTCGCGCAGTTGCTCGGCCAGCCACTTGGCTGCTTCCTTCGGGTGCTCCCAGGTTCCCCGAACCAACTTGGCCGGCTTTAGCAGCCAGTACGCCGTCTCCAGCGGGGGTACGTCCGTGACTCGCCACTCCGAGACCGCTTCGCGATACCTTTCCAGCACATCGGGCGGGCTGGTGGCTGTCGGCTCCAACGATGTGGGCGGGCGCCGAACGCTCTCCTTGTCGAAGACCGCCTTGTCGCCGACCCACAGATAGCCGTGGAAGTGCAAGTTGCGTCCTGTTGTTCCATTGCGGTTCCCGCTCTCGTGAATACCGAGAGCGGGAACCGCAGTTCGACGGGTCAGGCCGAGAGACCGAACCACGACGGGGCGATGCCCGCCGCATTCAGCTCGTCAGTGGTGAACCTCAGTGGCTCGGCGTGCGGGCGCTTGCTGTCGCCCAGGGCCCAGGCGTTGTCACCGATGCGGGCGAGGGTGACGCATGCTTCGCCGTCGGGGTGCGTGTTGCCGCCGCATGCCTTGGCGAATCGGACGCCGTCAAGGGGCAGGCCGTACAGGTCAGTCATGGTGAACCTTCCTGAGAAGTGGTGGGACACCGAATCAGCCGTCGTAACCGAGGGCACGCTGGTCCTGCTTGCGCTTTGCGGATTGCGCATAGATCAGGGTGTCGATCAGCTTGCGCACGGTGGGCAGTGGGACCGTCCCCAGGAATACGGATGGTTCGCCGGAGAGGGAGGCGCGGCCGGTGAGTTGGGGCCAGGAATCCCGGTCGCCGACCCTGATGCCCATGTCCGCCAGCACACGCTCGAGCATGAATGCGGTGTCGTCAGACTTCCGCTTGCCTGCCATGAAGGCATCGGCTTGTCGCGCGGCGGTTTCGGTGTCCGATGTCATGTGGACATCGTGGCGCCATGGGCGACGAGGTTCTAGTCTGTTTCCTGTTCCCTCAAGAAATCATCCCTGATGCTGGCGGCGAAGGATCGCATCTCGTCGCCATAAACAGCCACCCGTTCAAAGCTCTCAAACCTTGCTAGATAGATCTCGATGTCTCGCGGCTCGCTGGCCGTGACCTCTGCGTGTGGAATCTCGATAAGGGCCAGGCGAGTGTCGAAGAGGGCGAACGAGGAAGGGGGAAGCCCCGGCATGGGCTTCGAGAGCGGCAAGACGCCGATGCTGATGTTCGGCAACCTTGACATGGTCGCCAGCCGGTCTAATTGGGCCGCCATCATGGGCGCCGGGATGAACCGCCATCGGAGAACCGATTCTGTGATCAGGAATCGGAATGACCGGCTCCTGTCATAGAGGACCTCTTGCCGCTTCAGTCGCGCCCCGAGCATTTTCTCAAGCGCGTCGTCCGACATATCGCGGCTGCTCAGGATCGCGCGTACATACTCTGGCGTCTGCAGCAACCCAGGGATGCAAGACGGCTGGAAGAGCCGCATAAGGCTGGTCTGCGCTTCCATCGCGCCGATGGCGATCTGGTGCTTGTGAAGCCCAGAACGGTGATACAGGCGCCAAGCGGTCGCCTCCGTGGCTGCTTTCCGGGCGACCTCTGCTAGCTGGCTCTTGACCTCCTCAGAGACCTCCAATGCCGTCAAGATCTGCTCGACATCGATGACGCTGGGTGGCAGAACGCCGTTTTCGATTTTGCTCAGCTTGCTTGGAGACATGGCAGCGCTGCGGGCGACTGCCTTGGCCTGCTTCCCGCTGGCCTCACGCAGTTCCCGCAGCGCCTTACCCAGATCCGTGCGGTTCACTCGGCTCCGTATCGCTCCCACCACTCGTGGAAGGGCACGGCGTGCGCCAGAGCCGTCTCCCGATACTCGATCCACTTGGAAGCGTCAGGCTCTGTTTCGGCTTCGATGAACTTGCCGCTGTCGTCATAGCTCATCGACACGACGGACGATTCGTCGAACATCCAGAAGTCCGGTACGCCTTCGAGCGGGTTGAGCAGTTCCGTGGTGTCGAGGATGAAGAACTCCTCACCGGACTCGGCGTTCTTGTGGTATGCCCACTCCAGCTCGTACCGGAGGTAGTCCGTAAGTGGGCGGGAAAGGATGTGCACGCGGTACATCCGTTTGCCCGCCTGGGTGGTGGCGCGTACCTGGTCCGCCCACTTCTGGTTGTAGTCAGCCGGCCGAGGTTCTCCTGCGAGGAAGGCGCGCAGTTCTTCCGCCTCGGACGAACCGGTGTAGTCGTCCAGGGTCTCCAGCCTGAACGCTTCGCGCTCAAAATCCGTGAAAAGCCTTCCGAGCTCCTCAGACGAGATTTTCATTTGCCAGCCTCCGAAGCAGTGACATGGGGATACGGACAGCCGTTTCGTTCGCCGGAAGCCGCATAGCCCTAAGGGTTTCCGGGTCAGTCACCTTGTAGCCCTGGACTACGGCGTCGTCAGTACCGTCGACTGCGAAGACTTGCGGACAGGTGCCATCTTGACACTCGCCCACGAGCCGTGTCAGCGCCATGCTGCGTCCCCTCCCGTGCGGTCTGCGGTTGTCTCCCCTGGATCGATCGTCCCGACTCCATGACTGCTGGGTCAAGATGCGGCAGTTGAGAGAACAGGAAACTGGCCCGGGGTAGCCGAAGCCCGGGTTCAGGGCGTCAACTTGCCGCCGCTTGTTCACGCGCAGGCGTGGAAGCCCCGCGAGCCACGGACTCCCCGGTGAGGTCGACTGCTGTCCGCAACTCCCGTAGAGTCTTGCCCAGTTCGGTCTGATGGCTTAGTTCCGCTGTCCCCAGTACTCGGAGAACGGCACCGCATGAGCCTGTGCGATGTCCCGGTACTGCTGGTACTCCGGTAGTCGGCCGGAGGGCAGAGCTTCGGCTCCAACGAACTTCCCCGAGTCCGTGTAGTGCATCCGATAGACCTCGGCTTCGTCGAAGAGCCAGAAGTCGTGATCCGGTAGACCGGCCACTTTCTGCTGTGCCAGGTCGATGATCCCGATCGATTCGCCAGCGGTGATGTTGCCCGGGTATGCCGACAGCTCGTAGCGCAGGTACTCGGTCAACGGTGATGTGAGTACGTGCACACGCGATACGGATTTCCCGAGATCGGTCATCGAGCGAACCCACGGGTTGTCGCTCCACTCGGGAGGCATCGGCTTCCCGGCCAGGAATGCCTCGAACTCCTCTCGTTCTTCCTCGACGTCGTAGACACTCAGGGTTTCCAGCCGGAAGGCCGTGTGCTGGAAGACCTCGAAGAGGCGTCCGAACTCCTCACCTACGAGCAAGGGAGTGCTCCTCCATGTGTGTTGTGTGGTGGCCTCGATGCTGTCGAGCAAGTGGTCGTGTGGTCAAGGGGCACGCCTTTCCGCCACGGGAAAGTCGCCGAAGCTCGGGTCAAGGCGTCAACTCGGCGCCTGGCGGCCGCACCTGGGCGTTCGCGTGGCCACCCTGCCCGGCGCTTGAGCTTCGGGTTTCGGGGGTCGGGATTCGAGCCCTGTTTCCAAGGAATGGTTTGTTGGGTTTGAACCCACCCACCCGCCCAACTCCCGTGTGCACACGGACGGATGACATTTCGCGAATGCGGGCGTCGACGCCCACCATCGCCGTGTAGCGTGCGGCACAAGCAAACGGCCCCCGACCGGTGTGCTACCACCAACCGAGGGCCTGACCATCAAGATCGCAAGATCGGAACGATCTCATGGCTGTCGCTCACCCTATCCCTGCTCCTCCCATGGCCGCGCCCGGTTACGGCAAACGCTCCGTACCAGATCAAGCACCCCGCACCGCCCGCGACTTCGCACACTTGCCCGCCCGCGAGGCGGTCATCGCCGCGCACATCGACCGGCTTCCCGACGGGGCCGCCATGGACGCGAAGACGCTCGCCAAGGAGATCGCCGCCTACGGGCAGCAGGCCATCCGTACCGCCCTCAACAACCTCTCCGAAGCCGGGCACCTGCGCCGCGTCCGCGAACCCAGCGGCACCCAGTGGGTCACCCGCAGCCTCTTCAGCCGGACCGCCCGGGACGACGACTGGTGGGCTGCCGTCCTCGCAGGAGACGTCCCGCAACAGCAGGAGCAGGAGCAGGCGCCACAGGCCGGCCGGTCCGTCGCGTACACCGCCCTCGCCGCGCTCGGCCGTACCAGCCCCCGCGTCGCGCTCTCCGCCGCCGAGTGCTCCGCCCTCGAACCCCTCGCCGCCGAATGGTTCCAACGCGGCGTCACTCCGCCCGAGTTCGCCCGCACCCTCACCACCGGGCTGCCCGCCGAACCCATCCACTGCCCCGGCGCCTTCATCCGCCGACGCCTCAACGACAAGATGCCACCGGAACCGGAAGTGGTGGAAGCACCCACGCCCCGCCTCATGGAATGCACCAACTGCGGCGACCCCGGCCCGTCCCAAGCCCTCCCCGGCGGCCTCTGCCGCCCCTGCCACGGCGAGCGGCCCACGGACGCAGGACCCGACGCCACCGCCATCCGCGACCGCGTCGACGCGCTCCGCGCCATGGTGCGGGACCGCCCCCGTGTCCCGCACCACCGTCGCTGACCGGTCAGGCCGTGGTCGTCCGCTCCACCGGGATCCACAGCTGCGCGTCCGCCTGGCCCTTGTCGTCCGGACGGACCCGCAGGAACTCCGGGCCGGGCCTGCTGCGGTACGGGTTCGACGGGAACCACTCCGTGTACACGTCCCGCCACATCAGCTGCAGCGCCTCCGGGAACGCCCCGGAGTTCTCGAAGACGGCCCACGTGCCCGCGGGTACGGTGAGGACGTCCAGCCCTTCCGGCACGGGCACGGACGTACCCGTCACCACACCGTGCCAGTAGTCGAGCTCCGTCCCCTCCGCGCGGCTGGGGTCGATGTCGTCGGTCACCGCGACGATGCCCTGCGGCTCCTGGCCGGACAGCCCGTCCAGGCTCCGTATCGCGTCCTGGTCCAGGCCCCGGATGAACTCCGCGATGTGCGGGTTCACGCCCGCGTGGACGAGCGGGACGCGCGCCTTCCAGCCGACCACCCGCAACTCCGGCTTCTCCACCACTCGGTATCGCATACTGCTGCTCCCTTCGACGATGAGGCGGAAGGACATCCGGGGCTGCGACTGCAACGCCGCACCGGTGCGCCGGGCCTCGCCGGGGCCGACCCCGTGCATGGCGCGGAACGCCCGGGCGAACGCCTCCCCCGAGGTGTAGCCGTAGCGCACGGCCACCTCGAGCAACGTCCGCTCGCCGCCGAGCACTTCGGCACCGGCGACCGTGAGCCGCCTGCGCCGGATGTACTCGGACAGCGGGATCCCCGCCAGCGCGGAGAACATCCGTCGGAAGTGGTACTCCGACGTCACCGCGATCCGGGCCAGGTCGGCCACCTCGATCCGCTGGTCGAGATGCTCCTCGATGTGGTCCATGGCCCGGTTCAGCTGCTCCAGCACCCCGAACCCCTCCCTCCCTTGCGATCACCACCGTAGGAAGAGAACAGCCTCCCCCACCCGACAATCCGTGCCCGCTCCGGTCGGGCGGGCGCACGTCAGCCATTCATGGTCGAGTGAGGGGAGGGAACAGTGCGACTCGGAACACCTTAAATGCTTCGCAGCATGGTCATTTCTCGGCCCCACCGTCGATGTCCCGTCCGTGCAGTTGGACACCGCCGAGGCCGACCAGATCATCAAGGAAACGGGGCACTACTCCGGGCAGTACAGCGCGATCCAGCTCAACTGGCCCCTCGCCCCCGGAGTGATCGAGCCGATCTACGCCTTCAAGACCCCCAACGCGGGCTACTGGTCCGTCGGCGTCTACACCAGGAGGATCTCGCACCACGCGTAACCGCGATCAGGCAGACGGCTCCGAGCCTTCACACGGCTCCGAGCCGTCCGAACGTCCGTGGAACGTAGTCTTCTATCGGTGGCGGTCTGCTTTCGGGGCTTTCGGGGTGGGGCCGGGGTTTTCACCCCGGCCCCACCCTTCGTTGTCGGTCGGGCCGCGCGCTGTTGTCAGGCCGCGGCCGCGTCCGCCTGCTGGGCCTTCAGCGCCCGCACAACGCCCGCCCGGGACTCGGTGACCAGGCGCCGCAGGGCCGCGCTGGGCTCGGCCGAGGCCAGCCAGGCGTCGGTGGCCTCCAGGGTCGCCGGGGACACCTGCAGCGCGGGGTAGAGGCCGGTCGCGATCTGCTGTGCGCCCTCGTGGTCGCGGGTCTCCCAGACCTGCTTGACCGCCGCGAAGTACTTCTCCGTGTACGGCGCGAGCAACTCGCGCTGGTCGGTCTGGACGAAGCCGCCGATGATCGCCTCCTGCACCGCGTTGGGCAGCCGGTCGGACTCGATGACCGACGCCCAGGCCTCGGCCTTCGCCTCGGCCGTCGGGCGCGCGGCCCGTGCGCAGGCGGCGTGCTGCTCGCCCGCCGAGGTCCGGTCGCGCTCCAGCTCGGCGGCGATGGCCTTCTCGTCCGCCCGTCCGGTGGCGGCCAGCCGGGTCAGCAGGTCCCAGCGCAGTTCGGTGTCGACGGCCAGGCCCGCCACCGTCTCGGTGCCCTCCAACAGGCCGGACAGGAAGTCCAGTTGCGCCCCGGTGCGGGCCGTGGCGGCGAACGTCCTGGCCCACGCCAGCTGGTGGTCGCTGCCGGACTCGGCCGACCGCAGGTGCTCCAGGGCGGCCTCGGTCCAGGTGGCCAGGTCCGTCTCGCGCCGGTCGGGCGCCGCGTACAGGTCCAGGGCGAGCTTCACCTGGCGCTGCAGCGACTGGACCACGCCGATGTCCGACTCCTTGCCGATGCCCGACAGCACCAGCTTCAGGTAGTCGCGGGTGGCCAGTTCGCCGTCCCGGGTCATGTCCCAGGCGGAGGCCCAGCTCAGGGCGCGCGGCAGGGACTCGGCGAAGTCGCCCAGGTGCGCGGTGACCACCCGCAGGGACTCCTCGTCGAGCCGCACCTTCGCATAGGACAGGTCGTCGTCATTGAGCAGGACGACGGCCGGGCGGCGCTTGCCGGTCAGCTGCGGGACCTCGGTCAGCTCGCCGTCGATGTCCAGCTCGATCCGGTCCGTACGCACCAGCTTGCCGCCCGTCAGCTCATAGCAGCCGATCGCGATCCGGTGCGGGCGCACGGTGGGCCGGCCCTTGGCGCCCTCGGGCAGCGGGTTCGCCTCCTGCCGGACGGCGAACGAGGTGATCACCCCGTCGGCGTCGGTGCCGATCTCCGGGCGCAGGGTGTTGATCCCGGCCGTCTCCAGCCAGGCCTTGGACCAGGCCTTGAGGTCCCGCCCGGAGGTCTTCTCCAGCGCGTCCAGCAGGTCCGACAGACGGGTGTTGCCATAGGCGTGCGTCTTGAAGTACGCCTGCACGCCCCGGAAGAACTCGTCCTCGCCCACATAGGCGACCAGCTGCTTGAGCACGGACGCACCCTTGGCGTAGGTGATCCCGTCGAAGTTGACGAGCACGTCGTCCAGGTCGCGGATCTCCGCCATGATCGGGTGGGTGGAGGGCAGTTGGTCCTGCCGGTAGGCCCAGGTCTTCATGGAGTTGGCGAAGGTGGTCCAGGAGTGCGGCCACCGGGAGCCGGGAGCGGCGGCCAGGCAGGCGATGGAAGTGAAGGTGGCGAACGACTCGTTCAGCCACAGGTCGTTCCACCACTTCATGGTCACCAGGTCGCCGAACCACATATGGGCCAGCTCGTGCAGGATCGTCTCCGCCCGCACCTCATACGCCGCGTCCGTCACCTTGGAGCGGAACACATACTGGTCGCGAATGGTGACCGCGCCCGCGTTCTCCATCGCGCCCGCGTTGAACTCCGGCACAAAGAGCTGGTCGTACTTGGCGAACGGGTAGGCGTAGTCGAACTTCTGCTGGAACCAGTCGAAGCCCTGCCGCGTCACCTCGAAGATCGCGTCCGCGTCGAGGAACTCGGCGAGCGAGGGCCGGCAGTAGATCCCCAGCGGGACGGTGCGCCCGTCCTTCTCATAGGAGCTGTGCACGCTGTGGTAGGGGCCCGCGATCAGCGCGGTGATGTATGTCGAGATCCGTGGCGTCGGCTCGAAACGCCAGATGCGGTCCGCCGGGCGCTCGGGCGTCGGCGAGTTGGAGATGACGGTCCAGCCCTCGGGCGCCTTCACGGTGAACCGGAACGTGGCCTTCAGGTCGGGCTGTTCAAAGGAGGCGAAGACCCGGCGGGCGTCCGGCACCTCGAACTGGGTGTACAGATAGGCCTGGTTGTCGACCGGATCCACGAACCGGTGCAGTCCCTCACCGGTGTTGGTGTAGGCGCAGTCCGCGACGACCGTCAGCTCATTGCGCCCGGCGAGCAGCCCGGGCAGCGCGATCCGGCTGTCCTTGAAGACCTCGGCCGGGGCGAGGGCGGCACCGTTGAGCACGACCTTGCGCACGGCGGGGGCGACCAGGTCGATGAACGTCTCGGCCCCCGCCTCGGCGGAGTCGAAGCGCACGGTCGTCTCGGAGCGGTAGGTGCCGCCGTCCTGCGCCCCGGAGAGGTCGAGCTCGATCTCATATGAGTCCACGGTGAGCAGCCGTGCCCGCCGCTCCGCCTCTTCACGGGTCAGATTCGTGCCAGGCATCCGGGCATCTCCTTAGTGTTTCGTGGTATTCGCGGCCATCACGGGGTATTCACGGCCATCACGGTTCCGGTCATCCTTCCACGGCGGGGCTCAGCGGCGCAGCGCGGATGTCCAGGGGCCGTCGGCCTCGATCCGCAGCAGTCCGGGGCCGGGCAGCGGGGCGCCCACCTGGAGCCTGCCGATTTCGTTGACCAGGAGGGTCTCGTCGTCGTGGCCCGGGAACCCGGGGTCCTCGGCGATGTGCCAGACGGCGAAGTTGTTGTCGCCGCGGTGGCCGAACTCGCCGACCCGGTCCGGGCCCTCGTACCGCAGGACGTCCGGCCCCTGGCCCTGGACCGGGGTGTCGGTGAGCCTGCGGGCGGCATGGAGCGGGAGGGCCCGGACGGTCCACGGTCCGTCGACCTCGACCCGCAGGGTCAGCGGCCGGTCGTGCGGGACCCTGGCCGTGGTGCGGCCGTGCAGCCGGTCCCCGCCGTAGTAGTGGCTGAGCAGGGTGTCGTCGGTGCGGCCGTACTGGTCGCAGCTGGAGATGGCGGCGCCGATCTCGAAGCGGCACTCGATCTCGATGATCACCCGGCCGGGCGGGAGCGGGCCGAGGGTGACGGTCTGGTTGCCCCGGCCCCGCTGTTCGGCGGGTGCGAAGGACGGGAGGTCCTGCACCGGGGCCGCCGTCGGCGGGGGCGGCACGGCGTCCTGCGGCTGCTCGACCGGCTGCTCGACGTGCACGCCGAAGTCGGTCGCCAGGCCGGCGAGGCCCGAGGCGTATCCCTGGCCGACCGCCCGGAACTTCCAGCCGCCGTCGCGGCGGTAGAACTCGCCGAAGAGGAAGGCCGTTTCGGTGCCGGCGTCGGTGACCGGGAAGTAGGCGACCTGTGCGCCCGCCGCCGTGCTGACCCGGATGTGCAGGCCCGGGATCCGTCCGAAGGTCCCGCCGTCCGCGGAGGCCGCCACCACGATCCGCTGCACCTCCGGCTCCACCCGGGCCGGCTCCAGCACCAGCCAGTCGGCCCGTGCGCCCGCGTCGCCGTCCGACTTGCCCAGGTGCTGCACGGCCTGTGAGGGGTGCGTGGTCTGGTTGTAGAAGACGAGATCCGCGTCCCCACGGACCTTGCCGCCCGCATCGAGCAGCAGGGCCGAGATGTCGGCATCCGGCAGTCCGGGGCCGGTTCCCCAGCACACGGCGATATGCAGGGGTTCGGTGGGGATGGGCAGGTTGCCGCCCTTGGGTATCTGCGTCATGATCGCACTCTGCCATGGAATCGAACATGCTGTCCGGTTTCTGGCGGTGAGGGGTGCCGGGCTGTCGGACGGCGTTGTCGGTGGCGGTGGGTACGCTGACGGCGGAGGCAGTCGGCGCAGGGAGGTGTGAGTCATGACGGTGCTCGATCGGCTCTGGCGCGAGGTCGAAGCCATGACCCGCCCGGAGGGCTACGTGGTTGAGATCATCGACGGAAAGGTGATCATGACGCCACGGAGTCCGACGCAGTCCAACACGATCCGCAGTGTCACGCGTCAGGCGGAGCGGGCCTTGGGCGAAGATGTGCCCCTGGTCTTCGATGTGGCGATCGATTTTCCCGGCGAGACTTCTTCGGCGCCGGACGTGTCCATTCTCGACCTGGACGCTCAGCCTCGCGGCAAGCGCTATGTCTGCCAGGACGTGATCGCCGCCATCGAGATCGTGTCCTCGGATTCGGACGACAACGACTATGTGACCAAGGTGGCCAAGTACAGCCGCTTTGGCATCGAGACGTACTTGATCATCGACCCCTTCAAGCAGGTCTGCACGTTGTACGAGGGAGCCCTGGCCACCGGGTACGCACAGCGTAGAGAGTATGCCTATGGGCAGATCGTGGAGATGGACCTGGCGGACGGCCGGAAGTTCACGATCGACACCAGCGGCTTCCCAGTCGAGGGCTGAGCTGTCCCGGACGAGGGCGAGGGCCGGGTACCGCTGCGGTACCCAGCCCTCGCCCTATGCGTTCCGGCGGCCTCAGCCGCCCAGTTCCTTCGCCACCAGCTCCGCGATCTGCACCGCGTTGAGCGCCGCGCCCTTGCGCAGGTTGTCGTTGGAGAGGAAGAGCGCGAGGCCGTTCTCGGCGGTCTCGTCCACCCGGATGCGGCCGACGTAGGAGGCGTCCTTGCCCGCCGCCTGGAGCGGGGTCGGGATCTCGGACAGCTCGACGCCGGGGGCGTCCTTGAGCAGCTCATATGCGCGCCGCACGGTCAGCGGACGCTCGAAGCGGGCGTTGACCTGGAGGGAGTGGCCGGTGAAGACCGGGACCCGGACGCAGGTGCCGGAGACCTTGAGCTCCGGGAGCTCCAGGATCTTGCGGGATTCGTTGCGGAGCTTCTGCTCCTCGTCCGTCTCGAAGCTGCCGTCGTCGACCAGCGCACCGGCCAGCGGCAGCACATTGAAGGCGATGTGCCGCTGATAGATGCCGGGCTCCGGGAGGCCGACGGCCTCGCCGTCGTGGACCAGCTCGGGCCCCCGCTCGACGGCCGCGCGCAGCTGGCCGTCGAGCTCGGCCACGCCCGCCAGGCCGGAGCCGGAAACCGCCTGGTAGGTGGTGGCGACCAGCGCGGTCAGCCCCGCCTCCGCGTGCAGCGGCCTGAGCACCGGCATCGCGGCCATCGTGGTGCAGTTGGGGTTGGCGATGATGCCCTTGGGGCGGTTGGCGATCGCATGCGGGTTGACCTCGGAGACGACCAGCGGGACGTCGGGGTCGCGGCGCCAGGCCGAGGAGTTGTCGATCACCACGGCGCCCTGCGCGGCGACCTTCTCGGCCAGCGCCCTGGAGGTGGCGCCGCCCGCCGA
Source organism: Streptomyces xingningensis (assembly GCF_054957865.1). Taxonomy (NCBI): domain Bacteria; kingdom Bacillati; phylum Actinomycetota; class Actinomycetes; order Kitasatosporales; family Streptomycetaceae; genus Streptomyces; species Streptomyces xingningensis. The sequence goes on along the minus strand of NZ_JBDJPF010000045.1, from coordinate 23,435 downwards.
GAAGAGCACGATGTCCAGGCCCGAGTAGTCGGCGGTGGCCGCGTCCTCGACGGTGATCTCCCGGTCCTCCCAGGGGAGCGTGGAACCGGCGGAGCGGGCCGAGGCGAACAGGCGCAGCTCCGTGACCGGGCCCAGAGAATTGAATGCGGCCCGCTCGGCGAGGATCTTGCGCATCACTCCGCCGACCTGACCGGTGGCTCCGACGATTCCGATCCTCACGAGGACTCCCTACTCACGTCCGTCACATCCGTCGCTGGCGGGGACGGGGTGCCCGACCGCGCGGTTCCCATCATGCGGGGGGGTGGGGGGTGAAAGTCCAATCCGTTGTTCGGAGAGCGGGACGGTGGCTGTCCCAGCCGGATCGCGCGATGCCCCAGCATGGCGTAACACGCGGTGCTACGGTCGTGATATGGCCCCCAAGGAGCGTTTCAGCATCAGCATGGACCCCGAACTACGCGCGGCCGTCAAAGAGCACGCCCGTGCCATGGGACTGGATGTCACCAGGTATGTCACCGTGGCTGTGCAGAGGCAGATGGAAGAGGACGATCTGATCACCCGGCGCTTCGCTGCGGTGGACGCGGATATCGCCGTGACGGAGGCTCTCCCCGCACCTGAAGGGGCAGAGGTTCAGTTCACGGAGGAGGAGCTGGCTGCTGCGAGAGCCGGTATGGCGCAGTCGCTCGCTGCGGCTGCCCAGGAAGCGGCATGAGTTCTGCCGCCTTCGTCTACGACACGGGCATGCTCATCGCCTTGGAGCGCCAGGACACCGCTGCCCATATGTTGCATCGCGTGCTGGCTGAGCGCGGCCATGCCCCTGTCGTGCCGTTGCCGGTGCTGGCGCAGGCGTGGCGCCCAGGGCGGTGGACGCCACTGACACGGTTGATTCCGCAGTGCGTCATCTTCGGAGTCCGGGCCGACTCCCCTCCGCCGTGCGGAGTCTGCTTGGCCGGGCACACGGAGGAAGATGCCCGGCGCGCAGGCCGACTGCTGGCCATAGCGTCGATTCCCCAGCAGAAGCGCCCCGATGCGGTGGATGCTCTGGCCGTGGTCATCGCGGCTCGGCATGTCGAGGCCGTCCTTGTCACTTCAGATCCCCAGGACCTTGCCGCTTACCGGGATGAGCTCACGGAGTGCCGGAGCGGGGTGCTGATCCTGCACACGGCAGACATCGCAGGCTTCCTGGCCGGAAAACGCATTCTGCGCTGACAGACAAGCACTCCGCTCGTGCGCTTCAACAGGCCTGGGCTGCAGAGGCTTCTTTGATCAGCTGGCGTTGTAGGGCACGCACCAGGTGGCCGTTGAGGGAGAGGCCGGATCCAGCAGCGGCTCTTCGCACGTCGGCGTCGAGTTCATCGGGGATACGGATGGTGAACGCGCCCATGGGCCCCACCGTACGTACTTCTCCAGGCCCGGAGCAGGGCATCGCGGAAACTCGTCCGCCGGACGAACCGACGGGGCGGGGCGCCCGTCCCGGACACCCGCCCCGCCCGCCGTCGCCGCGAAGCGGCTACCGCACCACCCTCTCGATCTTCACGCTGCCGGTCCCGGCCACCGTGCCGCGGTCGTCGACCAGCCGGACGTCACCGGAGAAGGTGCGGTCCTCCGGTGCCGCGCCCGTGACCAGGACCTGGGCCGTGACCTGGGCGGACTGGCCGGTGCGCAGCTTCACCGGCTTGCTGCCGCCGGCCTTGATCTCGCCGAGCGCGGGTGCGAAGTAGACATCGCGGTAGTCATAGGCGGTCGAGCCGCCCGGCACCGAGTAGGCGCTGACCTCGATCGTGTACTCGCCGGGGGCGGGCTTGTCGAGGGTGACCAGTTCCTCGGAGCCGCCGCTGGTGGAGGAGCCCACCGGCTTGCCGTCCCGGTAGACGGCCAGGTCCAGGTCGGCCTTGGCGTCGGAGGTGCCGCCGATGGCCGCCTCGAAGCGGGTGACGCCCTCGCCCAGGGTGACCTTGGTGAGCTGCCGCTCGCCCTGCCTGACGGTGGGCCGGGTGACCTTGGACGAACCCAGGCGGCCGCCGACCGGCCTGGCGTCGATCGCGGCGAAGCCGTTGGTGACCTTCCAGGAGACGGCGGCCGGGGTGCCGGCCTTGGCCTCGGGGACGGTCCGCACCGCCGGGTCGAAGGTGGCGCCGAGGGTGGTGGCGGTCACCGTGTAGGGGTTGTCGAGCTCGGGTGAGGTGCGGCGCGCCTCGACCTCGATCTCCCAGACGCCCGGCAGCGGGTCGGGGTAGGAGCGCACATCCGGGCGGCAGGTGTCCTTCGGGTTGCCGTAGTCGGGGTAGCAGTTGACGGTCGAGGTCGGATCGACCGGTACGCCATAGGAGTTGATGGCGATGAACCGGGTCTGGCTGCCCTTGGCCAGGCCGCTCATGGCGATCTCGAGCGACTTGGCGCCCTTGGGCACCTGGACGAAGTACGAGGTGGTCGCGTTGCGCTGCACCGAGCCGGACTTCTTCAGCACATACGAGGGCTTGGTCGGCGGCTCGGCGGCGATCACGGTCGCCATGATCTGCTTGTCGACGCCGATGGTGCGGTAGTCGTCCACATCGAGGATCGCGCTGTGGATGCCCGCCGACCGGGGCCTGGCCCGGACCTTGACGGTGACGGGCCGGTTCAGCGGCAGCCCGACCCGGTCGGAGCCGATGAGCTTGAACGTTCCGTCGTTGTTCTGCCACTTCAGCCCGTGCCACACCGGACGGTCGGGGCCGGAGGTGCGGGTGATGGTGACGTCATAGGTCCTGGACTGCCCGGCCTTGAGGCCGCCCTCCCGGTCGTAGATGCCGGTGCCGAAGCCCGGCGTCTTCAACTGGTCCGAAAGGGCCGTGGAGACCGGTGTCTTGACCGTGTAGTCATGGGCGGTCGCGCCGTGCCGCAGTGCGGCCCAGGCGCCGGTGATGTTGATCAGGCCGGAACCCTGTTCGTACGCCTGGAAGCCGTTGATCTGCTTCGCGGTGCTGGTGAGCGCGGTGCGCAGATCGGCCGGGGTGAGCTTCATATGCTGCTGCCTGGCCGCCGAGAGCAGCAGGGCCGAGGCGCCGGCCGCCTGCGGGGAGGCCATGGAAGTGCCCTGCAGCATGCCGTAGCCGGGCGGCAGGTCGTAGCCGGACTCCCTGACCGGTGCGCCCGGTTCCCAGGTGGGGGTGGTGTTGATGGACGCGCCGGGTGCGGTGATGGTGGGGGTGAAGCCGCCGTCCTCGCGCGGGCCGCGGGAGGAGAAGGGCATCATCGCGTAGGGGGTCCGCACCTCGGAGCCGTAGTTGGCGGCCCAGGTCTCCTTGGAGACGGAGGCGCCCACGCTGAGCACCTTGTCGGCCAGCCCGGGGTCGCCGATGGTGTTGACGCCGGGGCCGCTGTTGCCGGCGGATATGACGAGCTGGACGCCATAGGTGTCGATGAGGCGGGTGTAGAGCTCGGAACGGGCGTTGTTGCCGTCGTTGAGCGCGGGCAGCCCGCCGATGGACATGTTGACGATGTCCACGCCGTGGTGGACGACGAGGTCGATCATGCCCTCGGTGAGCGCCACATTGGTGCAGCCGCCGGTCCAGGTGCAGGCCCGGGAGGAGACGATCTTCGCGCCGGGGGCGGCGCCGCTCATCCGGCCGCCGAAGAGGCTGTTGGCGGCGGTGATGCCGGCCACATGGGTGCCGTGCTCGGACTCGATGACGCCGATGTTGACGAAGTCGGCCTTCTTGCCGACCCAGTTGCCGCCCTTGGGGTCCATCGGCACGTCCTTGCGGACCTGCACCACGAACGGAATGCGCTCGGCGATCGGGGACTTGGGGTCGTCCTTGCCGAAGTAGCCGACCTGGAAGCCGTCCTTGTACGGCTTCATCTCGGTTGCGTCCCGGAAGTCGCCGTTGTTGTCGAGGTCGACGCGGACGGTGCCCTTCTTCTTGTCGTAGAGGACGGCCCAGGAGTCGGTGGTGTCGCCGTCCCGGTTGAGGTCGCCGTTCATGTCGCCGCCGGTGGTGGCGCTCTCGCGGAACAGCGCGACCTGGTAGTCGCCGGGCGGTGCGGTGTAGGTGCGGCCGTTGAAGGAGAAGCCGGGGCCGGAGACCTCGGTGGTCATCGGCAGCCAGGTGCCGTCCTGGTCCCCGAGCGGGTCGGTGGCGGTGACCCAGTCGACGATCTTGCGCTCGCCGGTGGTGGTCTTCTGCAGCGCGGGATGGGCGAGGTCGACGCCGGAGTCGAGGATGCCGATGGTCACGCCCCGGCCGTCGGCCTCGGGGTGGTCCCTGGCGAAGTCGACGGCGCCGGTCTCGAAGGCCGGCTGGTAGGGGTTCTTGGCCGGGGTGTCCTTGCCCGGTGCCGGATAACCGTGGCCCCTGGGTCCCTTGGTGACCGCCACGGCGTCACCGCGCGGTGTCGGGTCGGGGAGCTTGATCTCCTGCTTGAGGTCGATGCCATGGACCGAGGACAGCTTCTGTGCCTCGCCGATGGCCGCATCGGCCTTGGGGGTGGGGACGGTGGCCCGTACATAGCCGAGCCGGTCATAGGTCTGCCCCACCGAGGCGCCCTGGATGGCGTCCAGCTTTCCGGTGATCTGTCCGGTCTGCCCCGGGGTGGTGGCGATCATCATGGTGACGGTCCGGTCGCCGTCCGACTTGGCCTTGGCCAGCAGGCCGGCGCCGTGCGAACCGAGCTTGTCCGCCGCGGGGTTGGCCGGTTTGACCGGGCCCGGGGCCGGAGTCGGAGCCGGCGGCCCGGGGTCGTCGGCGAGGGCGGGGGCGGTGCCCGCCGCGGTGAGCGCGGCCACCACGGCGGCCGCGACGGCTATTCGGGTCCCGCGTCTCGCGCGGCCGGCGGGGGTGCGGGGGGTGAGGGCGGTCATCAACTTCCCTGGATCACGAATGAACGGCTGGTGACCGATCACTTTTATGGAAGTGATGGGTGTTTGGGGAGAGTTGCCAGGGAGGGAAAATAAAGATGGCGTAAACCCGCCATTCGCCGTGCGGGATGAAGCGGGACGCAGGGCGCGAATCAGGTCAGGGCCGTTCTCGCAGTTCAGGGGCTGTAGGGCAAACGGACTACACCGGCCTTCGACGAGCCGTAGGGTTTCGCGAGCCGCGTTCCCCGGCGGGTGAACGCTGAGTGAGCGTCAGCACTCCAGGGGACGAGTGATATATGTCGATTCGCAGTGGCCAAGATCGATGTGAAGTGATCGGCGGCGGCCGTTGCTGCCGCGTTCACGCCGAGGTCACTCGCGCTGCCAACGATCCTCACTGACGGCAGCCGCCGCACCTGCCAGACCGCCCGCCTTCGCGTTCGCACTCGGGGAGACCGCCATGCACCGCAGATCCACCAGATCCGCAGCCACGCACCTCGACCGCCGTGGGTTCCTGGCCGCCGCGGGTGCCGTCAGCACGGCCACCGGCCTCGGGCTCACCCTCGGCGGCAGCGGCACCGCCGCCGCCGAGACCCCGACCCCAACCCCGACCTCCACCCCGCACCCTGACACCCTGTTGGCCCAGAGCGCCCCCGAGGCCGCTCCCACCGGCGCCGGCACCACCCTCACCTCGGTGGCCGCCCCCCGGGGCAGCGGCGGCTACCGGCGGCTCGGCGACGGGCCCGGCTGGCCCCGGATCGTCCGCACCGACCTCGCCGCCGCGCACTCCGCCCGGGCCGACCGCCGCACCACCCTCGCCTCCTTCGTCCAGTTCACCGATCTCCACCTGACGGATGTGCAGCACCCGCTGCGCTATGAGTTCTTCCGCTCCGGCGGCGAGGGCGCCTGGCGGCCGCACGAGGCGCTGACCCTGCCCGGCGTGGTGTCCCTGATCGAGCGCGTCAACCGGCTGCGGCGCGGCCCCGCGACCGGCAGCCCGCTGCGCTTCGTCGTCACCACCGGGGACAACGGCGACGAGAACGCCAGGATCGAGGCGGAGTGGTTCCTCACCGCCATGAGCGGCGGCCGGATGAGCCCCAACACCGGTGACCCGCGCCACTACGAGGGCGTCCAGAACAGCGGCCTCAAGCTCTTCTGGCACCCCGACAGTTCGCTGCGCGACCAGGACAAGGCGATCGGCTATCCGCGCATCCACGGCTATCTGGACGCCGCCATGCGCAAGGTCAACAGCCCCGGCCTGAACATCCCCTGGTACTCCACCTTCGGCAACCACGACCTGCTGTCCGGCGGTTGCTACCCGGCCGTGGGCTCCTTCATCGCCGATGTCGCGGTGGGCGGCAAGAAGCTCTACTCCATCCCCGCCGACGAGGCCAAGTGGCTGATGGACGGCGAGCTGCACGGCGCCGACCCCAAGGGCAAGCGCATAGAGGAGCTGCTGCGCAGGCACAAGAAGGAGCTGCGCAGGGTCACCCCGGACCCGCGCCGCGTTCCGCTGACGCAGCGTCAGTACGTGGCGATGCACCTCGACCGCAAGCACACCGGCAAGGGCCCGGTCGGCCACGGCTATACGCAGGCCAACGCCGATTCGGGCAACCTCTATTACACCTTCCCCGTCTCCGGCAAGGTCATCGGCATCAGCCTGGACTCCACCGACCCCGGCGGGCACTACCAGGGGTCGATCGGCACCACCCAGCTCAACTGGCTGGACCGGACCCTGACGCAGCACAAGAACGAGTACGCGCTGGTCTTCAGCCATCACCCCAGCTGGAGCATGAACAACACCACCCCCGACCCCGGCCGCCCCAAGGACCAGCGGCACGGCGGCGACGAGCTGATCGCCCTCCTCCAGCGCCACAAGAACGTACTGGCCTGGATCAACGGCCACAGCCACCGCAACCGCATCAGGCCGCGCGGCAGCTTCTGGGAGATCGCGACCGCCTCCCACATCGACTACCCGCAGCTGGCACGCATCATCGAGATCACCGACAACCGCGATGGCACGGTGTCCCTCTTCACCACCCTCATCGAGTCGGCGGCCCCCTACCGCACCGACTTCCATGACCTCTCCCAGACCGGGCTGGCCTCGCTCTACCGCGAACTGGCCTTCAACGCACCGGGATCGGACCCCTCGCTGGTCGGCGACTCCACCGACCGCAACACCGAGCTGCTGCTCAAGCGCTGACCGCCCCCCGGTCAGCGGGGCAGGACCACGACATAGGCGGCGGGATCGCGGTCGGCCGAGGCCATCAGGGCGGTACGGACCACCGCGGCCTGCTGCTCCGCCGACTCGCGCAGCTTCTTCGGCGTGAGGTGGACGACCATGATGCCCAGCCGTTCGAACCGCTCCCGCTTGCGGGCGTGTTGGGAGAGCAGCGCGTCCTCCTCGCCCCGCGCACCCCGGGCGTCGATCTCCACCACCACACCGTGGTCCGGCCAGTAGGCGTCCACACTGCCCAGGCAGGGGCCGCCCGGCAGCCATAGCTCCACATTCCACAGCGGGGCGGGCAGCGCGTGGTCGGCCACCATGGCGTAGAGCCGGTCCTCGGCGGCGGCCCGGCCCTCGGCGAGCAGGCCGTCCACCACGCCCACCACCTGCGGGCGGCTCAGCAGCCGCGCCCGGGTCAGCTCCCGCACCAGCTGGGCGGTCTCGCAATGCCCGCCGCGCACGGCCTCGGTGAGCACGGTGCGCACCGCGGCCGTGTCGGAGAGCTGGGCGACGGCGTCGGCGACCGCGCGCGCCACGGGGGCCACCGGCACCCCGGTCAGCAGCCGGGGGCGGGGCACGGTGTGCGCCCGTACCGGGCGGACGAACCCGGTGGCACGCAGCCGGCGGGTGCGGGGCACCAGGACGTCGATGTGCTCCAGGGAGAGCAGCGGGGGAGCGGAGGTGAAGCGGTGCAGGGCGAGCGCGGCCAGGCCGGTGATCATCGCCTCGCCGTAGGAGGCCGGCTCGGTGGCCCGGGTGGGCTGGACGGGGACGCCCTGGGTCCGTGCGGTGGTGTACATCAGGGCGGCGTGCAGCCGTTCCTCGCTGGTGGCCGGTCCGGTGTGCAACAGATAGACGCCGGGCAGGAGTTGCTGCCAGGGGCCGCCGGGGCGGCAGCGCTCGTTGACGACGGCCGAGGCGATGCCGTGCTCGCGCAGTTGACGGGAGGTCAGCACGCGGTGCCGGACGTCGGAGAGGTGGTGGAGCGGGCGGGGGGAAAGGGGTGTGTCGAAGCTCATGCCTCGGCCATTCCCGCCGCCCGCCCGTCTCTTAACCGTTGTTACAGGCTCGTCGACAAATACGGACAACACCGGACTAAAGTAAGGGTGTTCGATTGCCGAAGAGCCGTCGCCCGGTCGGCTCAGCCGGCCGCCTGCGCATCACAGGCCTGGGCGCGCAGCGCCCGGGCCAGGTCGTCCCTCGCCTCCAGCACCAGCCGCCGCAGCGCGGGGGCCGCATCCGGGTGCCCGGCCAGCCAGGCGTCGGTGGCGTCCAGCGTGCGCCGGTCGTCCTGGAGCATCGGGAACAGGCGCTTGACGACGGCCATCGCGATTTCGATGGACCGCTCCCGCCAGATGCGCTCGATCGCCTCGAAGTAGCGCGGCGCGAACGGCGCCAGCAACTCCCGCTGGCCCGGCTGGTCGAAGCCCGCGATGGTGGCCTCGGCGAGGGCGTTGGAGAGTGCGTCGGAGTCCACCACCGCCGTCCAGGCCTCGGCCTTGACCTCGGCGTCCGGCCGGGAGGCCAGGCAGCGGACGTGGTGCCGCTTGCCCGAGGCGGTGTTGTCGCGGGCCAGTTCGGCGTTGAGCAGCCGCTCGTCGGCCGCGCCCCGGGAGGCCAGCCGGGCCAGGAACGCCCAGCGCAGCTCCTGGTCGACGTCCAGGCCGTCGATCCGCGCGGAGCCGTCCAGCAGCCCGCGCAGCAGCTGCAGATCGGCGTTGCTGGTGGCCAGCTGGGCGAAGAACCGTGCCCAGGCCAGCTGGTGGCCGCTGCCCGGCTCGGCGAGCCGCAGCTCGCGCAGCGCGCTCTCGGCCAGCTGCCGGCCGTCCGCCTCCCGCCGGCCGGGCGCCGCATAGTGGGTGAGCGCGGAGCCCGCGCAGGTCTGCAGCATCTGCAGCACCCCGATGTCGCTCTCGGCGCCGGCGAAGCGCTGTACCAGGTCCAGGTAGTCGCGGGCCGGCATCAGCCCGTCGCGGGTGAGGTTCCACAGCGCGGACCAGCACAGGGCGCGGGCGAGGGGGTCGGTGAGGTCGCCCAGGTGGCCGCGCAGGGTGGCCAGCGAGTGCTCGTCGAACCGGATCTTGCAGTAGGTGAGGTCCTCGTCGTTGACCAGGACCAGCTCCGGGCGCCGGGTACCGGCCAGTTCGGCCACCACCGTGCGCGGTCCCACCACATCGACCTCGGCCCGGGCGTAGCGGACCAGTTCGCTGCCCTCGCGGCGGTAGAGGCCGACCGCCACCCGGTGCGGGCGCAGCTCGGGGTGTTCGGCGGGCGCCTCCTGGAGGATCGCCAGCTCGGTGATGTGGTCGGCGGCGTCATAAGTCAGCTGCGGAGTCAGCGAGTTGACCCCGGCCGTCTGCAGCCAGGACCGCGACCAGGCCGCCATGTCCCGGCCCGAGGTCTCCGCCAGCACCGACAGCAGGTCGGTGAGGCGGGTGTTGCCGTAGGCGTGGCGCTTGAAGTAGCGGCGGGCACCCTCCAGGAAGGCGTCCCGGCCGGCATAGGCGACCAGTTGCTTGAGCACCGAGGCGCCCTTGGCATAGGTGATGCCGTCGAAGTTGAGCTTGGCGTCCTCCAGGTCGTGGATGTCCGCGGTGACCGGATGGGTGGAGGGCAGCTGGTCGGCGCGGTACGCCCAGGCCTTGCGCTGGTTGGCGAAGCTGATCCAGGCGTTGTCGAAGCGGGTCGCCTCCACCTGGGAGAAGGCGCCCATGAAGTCGGCGAAGGACTCCTTGAGCCACAGGTCGTCCCACCACTCCATGGTGACCAGGTCGCCGAACCACATGTGCGCCATCTCGTGCAGGATGACATTGGCCCGGCGCTCATAGGAGGACCGGGTCACCTTGCCGCGGAAGACGAACTCCTCGCGGAAGGTCACGCACCCCGGGTTCTCCATGGCCCCGATGTTGTACTCCGGCACAAAGGCCTGGTCGTACTTGCCGAAGGGATAGGGGTAGTCGAAGTGGTCGTGGAAGAAGTCCAGGCCCTGCTTGGTGACGGTGAAGATGTCATCGGCGTCGAAGTGCCGGGCAAGTCCCTTGCGGCACAGGGCCCCCAGCGGGATCTCCAGGACGCTGCCGTCCGTCAGCTTGCGGCTGTAGTGGTCGCGGACCACATGGTAGGGACCGGCCACCACGGCGGTGATATAGCTGGAGATCGGCCGGGTCGGCACGAAGTGCCAGGTGGCGGCGGTGTCTTCGACGGGCTCCGGCGTCCCGTCCTGCTCGCCGTTGCTCAGCACCGTCCAGTCGGCGGGCGCGGTCACCGAGAAGGTGAACGGGGCCTTGAGGTCCGGCTGTTCGAAGTTGGCGAAGACCCGGCGGGCGTCGGCGGGCTCGTACTGGGTGTAGAGGTAGACCTCGCCGTCCTCCGGGTCCACAAAGCGGTGCAGCCCCTCGCCGGTGCGGCTGTATGCGCACCGGGCGTCCACCACCAGGACATTCTCGGCGGCGAGCGAGTCCAGCGCGATCCGCGAGCCGTCGAAGACGGCCGCCGGGTCCAGCTCCCGGCCGTTGAGGGTGACGGCCGTGACGGACGGCGCGATGAGGTCGGCGAAGCTGCCGGCCCCCGGCTCGGCACAGCGGAAGCGGATCGTGGACACCGAGCGGAAGGTGCGCGGCCCGCCGTTCCCGGGGCCGGTCGCGGACCGCAGATCGAGGGCCACGTCATACGCCTCGACGGTCAGCAGCGCGGCCCGCCGCCGGGCTTCCTCGCGGGTCAGGTTCTCACCGGGCACGACAGGGCTCCCTTGGCTCGTCTGGTCTTTCGAACATCAGGAATCATGGCACGGGGGACATTGTTGAAATGCCGACCGCCCTTACCCCTCCTGCTGAGGAGATTTGCGTGACGACAACCGAGAAGGTCACCGCCGACTTCTGGTTCGACCCGATCTGCCCCTGGGCCTGGATGACCTCCCGCTGGATGCTCGAGGTCGAGAAGCAGCGCCCGGTCGAGGTGCGCTGGCATGTGATGAGCCTGGCCGTGCTCAACGAGAACAAGCTCGACCAGATACCGGAGCGCTACCGGGAGCAGCAGCCCGAGCGCTGGAAGCCGGTGCGGGTGTGCATCGCGGTCGGCCGTGAGCACGGACAGCAGGCGCTGGGCCGTTTCTACACCGCGCTCGGCACCCGCTTCCACAACCTGGGCCTGCCCCAGGACCGGGCCACCCTCGTGGCGGCGCTGGAGGAGGCCGGGCTGCCCGCGTCGCTGGCGGACGCCGCGGACACCGACAAGTACGACGCCGAGTTGCGCGAGTCGCACGCGGAGGGCATCGACAAGGTCGGCCAGGAGGTGGGCACCCCGGTGATCGCGGTGCCCGGCCCGGACGGCACGGAGGTCGCCTTCTTCGGCCCGGTGGTCACCCCGGCGCCCAAGGGCGAGGCGGCGGCCAGACTGTGGGACGGGACGCTGCTGGTGGCGGCCACGCCGGGCTTCTTCGAGATCAAGCGGACGCGGACCGAGAACCCGATCTTCGACTGACCGGGCAGTGCCGGCCGGGCAGCGACGACAGGCGGCCACGCGGCCCGTCCCTTAAGGTCCCCCCATGGGCCAGACCGACCTCTCACGGCCGCTCGGCCGGGACGGCGGCTGGGCCGAGGCGGAGCCGCCGTGCGACAACGCCGCCTTCGCGGAGCTGCCCGTACGCCCGTACGACCTGCTGACGCTCGCCGTCTGCCGAGCCCTGCCACCGCTGTGGTCACTCCTCGGGCTGCGGCAGGCGGCGCGCATGATGCGGCACTATCTCGGGGCCACCGGCACCCCCTGCCGGGTGGACGCCGAGGCGCTGCTCACCCTTCCGGCCGTAGGGGCCGCCGCCGATGCGCAGCTGGCGCGGTGGCGGGCCGAGGCCCTGGAGCGGTGGCGGGCGGGGCCGCGCACCCTCGCCGCCTATCCCGCCGACAGCGGCTGGCGGGACGCGTTGATCACCCGGCGGGTCAGCACCGACTGGTGGCTGGCGCTGCGCTGTGTGGAGTTCCGGCTGACCGGCACGGTGCGGGTGGCCGCGGACGGCAGTACGGCGGTGGACTACCGGTTCGCCGTGGCGAAGAGCTGGAACTTCGACCGGGGCAAATCGGAGTGCGGAATTCCGTTCACCCCGTTCGCCCGGCTGCACGAGACCGGGCTGGCCCGTCAGTTCGCCGTTCTGGGCGAGGCGTTCGGGCACGCCTGAGATCATGGGGGAGAGGGCCCCCGCGCGAGTCGACCGCGCGGGGGCCCTCCGGGTGCCTGCCGCGTGACACGGGTGAGAAGACGATCACGAGCAGGCCGCTCGGGGGTGGGTCACGGGGCCAGCAGCAGCGCGTTGCCGCGCTCCTTGGCGGCCGTGTAACGCCTGGCCACGTCCTGCCAGTTGACGACCTGCCACATGGCCTCGATGAAGTCCACCTTCTGGTTCTTGTACTGCAGGTAGAAGGCGTGCTCCCAGGCGTCGAAGACCAGGACCGGCGTGGAGCCCTGGCCCACGTTGCCTTGGTGGTCGTAGACCTGCTCGACGATCAGCTTGCCGCTGACCGGCTCATAGGCCAGGACGCCCCAGCCGGAACCCTGGGTGGTGGCCGAGGCCTTGGTCAGCTGGGCCTTGAACTTGGCGAAGGAGCCGAAGGATTCGGCGATGGCGTCCGCGAGCTCGCCCACGCCGTCCTTGTCGAGGGGCTCGCCGCCGCCGTCGCCGGTCATGTTCTGCCAGTAGATGCTGTGCAGGATGTGGCCGGAGAGATGAAAGGCGAGGTTTTTCTCCAGGCCGTTGACGGACCCCCACTGGTCCTTGTCGCGGGCCTCGGCGAGCTGCTCCAGGGTGTCATTGGCGCCCTTGACGTAGGCCGCGTGGTGTTTGTCGTGGTGCAGCTCGATGATCTTTGCGTCGATGACGGGCTGGAGCGCCGCGTAGTCGTACGGGAGTTCAGGAAGTGTGTAGATGGCCATGCCGAGCCCTCCGACTGCTTATTGCAATTAACTTGCAGGTAGACGCTATCAGCAAGTGCCTTGCCGCGGCGGTTGCGGGGGAGGGCCTCGGTCCAAAGACGTAGGCGGGGTAGGTCCTGAAGATCAGGACCCACCCCGCCTCGGAAAGAGCTCGGAAAGGGCTCGGGAAGGCTCGGAAAAGGGGAGCGTGGCGGAGCGTCAGCTCTGCCTGGCGGCCACCCAGCGCTGGCGGCCGTAGCCGATCAGGGCGAGCGCCACCGTGAGGCCGGCGGTGAAGTAGAGCTGGGTGGTGGTGTCCTTCTCCCGCAGCATCAGCCCCAGCGCACACACGATGCCCGCCAGCGCCACCCAGGTGAGTGTGGGGTAGAGCCACATCCGCACCACCAGCCGCTCCGGGGCCTCACGCTCCAGCCGCCGCCGCATCACCAGCTGGGTGGCGGCGATAAAGGCCCACACCACCAGGATGGCCGCGCCGGTCATATAGAGCAGCCACTTGAAGACGGTGTCCGGCCACCAGTAGCTGAACAGCACCGCACAGAAGCCGAAGGCGGAGGAGGCGAGCACGGTCCGGCGCGGCACTCCGTTGCTGACCTTGCCCAGCACCCGGGGTCCCTGGCCGCGCTGGACGAGGGAGTGCGACATCCGGGACGCGCCGTAGATATTGGCGTTCATCGCCGACAGCAGCGCGATCAGGATGATCACGTCCATGATCCGCCCTGCCGCGGGGATGTCCAGGTAGTCGAGTACGGCGACGTACGGGCCGTTCTTGACCACCGAGGAGTCGGTCCAGGGCAGCAGCGTCACCACGACCAGCATGGAGCCGACGTAGAACAGCGCGATCCGCCACATCGCCGTGCGCACCGCCTTGGCCACGCCCCTGACCGGGTGCTCGGACTCGGCCGCGGCGATGGTCACCGTCTCCAGGCCGCCATAGGCGAAGACCGAGGCCAGCAGGCCGGCCACCAGGCCGTCGGTGCCGTTGGGCAGGAATCCGCCGTGCCCGGTGAGGTTGTCGGTGCCCGGGGCCGAGGTGCCGGGCAGCAGGCCGAGGATGGCCAGCACGCCCAGGACCAGGAAGGCGAAGATCGCCGAGACCTTGAGCGCCGCGAACCAGAACTCGAACTCGCCGAAGTTGCCGACCGCCGCCAGGTTGGTCCCGCAGAAGAAGGCCATGAAGAGCAGGACCCACATCCAGGAGTCCGTGGCCGGGAACCACTTGACCATGATGGCCGCCGCGCCGATCGCCTCCACGGCGATGCCGACGCAGAGTTCTATCCAGAACATCCACCCGGCGGTGAACCCCGCCCAGGGCCCGATCGCCCGCTCGGCGTGCACCGAGAAGGTGCCCGAGGCCGGACTGGCCGCGGCCATCTCGCCCAGCATGCGCATCACCAGCATCACCAGCAGCCCGGACGCCGCATAGGCGAGCACGATCCCCGGCCCCGCGGCGGCGATGCCGGTGCCCGAGCCCACAAAGAGCCCGGCGCCGATCACTCCGCCGAGGGCGATCATCGACAGATGGCGCTGCTTGAGGCCGTGCGACAGGGCGGTGCCGCCGCCGTTGTCCGGCATGGCATCGGTGACCTCGCGCTCGGGCGCGGGGGTCGCATTCATCCGAGTCATGGTCGTGTCTGTCCTCGTGAAATGAGTGACGGATGGTGAAACAACGCTGAAAAGTTGCCTCAGTGTGGGGGTGATGTTCGCTCAGGACAACACTTGTCACAGAGCTGTCCGATATTTAGACGCACCGATGACTCTCTGTACCTGACATCTCGCCAAAAACACGCTTATCGGTGCCCGGTCAGCGAGCCCGGCGCAGCCGCAACTCCCGCAGCCCCGCCACCACAAGCACCGCACCGGTCGCCGCCGCCGACCACAGCAGCTGCGGCCGGGTGCCCTGGTCGGTGACCATCAGCACCAGCACGGTGGCCATCACGGCCAGGGCCGCCCAGGTCAGATAGGGGAAGCACCACATCCGCAGGGAGAGCCGCTCCGGCATCTCCCGCTCGATGCGCCGACGCAGCCGCAGCTGGGAGGCGGCGATCAAGGCCCAGACGAAGAGCAGTACCGCGCCCACCGCATTGAGCAGATAGCGGAAGATCGAATCCGGCCACTGGAGGTTGAGCACCACCGAGGCGAAACCGAACGCCACCGAGGCGAGCACCGCCCGCCCGGGCACCCCGCCCGGAGTGACCTTCAACAGCGAACGCGGCGCCTCGCCCCGCTCGGCCAGCGAGAACACCATCCGCGAGGAACCGTAGAGATTGGCGTTCAGCGCCGACAGCAGCGCCACAAAGATCACGATCTGCATGATCTGCCCGGCCGACACCACCCCGACCTGGTCCAGCACCGCCACATAGGGGCTCTGGCCCGGCTTGATCGACGACCAGGGGAGCAGGGTCACGATGACCAGCATCGAACCCACATAGAAGAAGAGGATGCGCCACACGGCGCTGCGCACCGCCCGGCCCACGGCCCTTTCCGGGTCGTCCGACTCGGCGGCCGCGATGGTGACGACCTCGAGCCCGCCGAAGGAGAAGGCGACGGCCAGCACCCCGGAGATCACTCCGCTCCAGCCGTGGGGCAGAAAGCCGCCGTGGCCGGTGAGATTGGTGAGGCCCACCGCATGGGTGTCCGGCAGCAGCCCGAAGATCGCCAGCAGGCTCAGCCCGAGGAAGAGGAGGATCGCCCCGACCTTGAGCGCCGCGAACCAGAACTCGAACTCACCGAAGTGCTTCACCGCCGAGAGGTTGGCCGTGGTGAAGACCGTCATAAACACCAGCACCCAGGCCCACTGCGGCATCCCGGGCACCCAGCCATGGGCGATCTGCGCGGCGGCGGTCGCCTCCACGGCGAGCACGATCACCAGCAGGAACCAGTAGAGCCAGCCCACCGTGAACCCGGCCCACCGGCCCAGCGCCCGCTCCGCGTGCACCGAGAACGCGCCCGAGGCGGGCATCGCCGCCGACAGCTCGCCGAGCATCCGCATCACCAGCATCGCCAGTGCGCCCGCTATCAGATACGAGACGATGATCCCCGGTCCGGCGACCGCGATCCCGGCCCCCGAGCCCACGAACAGCCCGGCCCCGATCACCCCGCCCAGCCCCAGCATCGTCAGATGCCGCTGCTTGAGCCCCGCGGACAGCGGTTCCTTCGCGCCGACGAGGGGCTCGGCGGCGGGGGGTGCGTCGTGCATGCGGGTACGTACTCTCGGGTCGTGCTGATCCGCGCGTATGCGCAGCCTCCACAATCCCCCGAGCCGGGGGCCGGAGCCAAGCCGTGCCCGGCCCCGCGTGACCAGCATCACTCGGGTGAAACCCACCAAAGCCCGGCAGGTCGCCTTTGTCGCGGATGACCACGTGCCTATCGGATCACGCTCGGCTAACGTCGCCCTGTCCCCACCTGTCTTCCGCTCATGGAGTACCGATGGCCACCGCCGCAGCGTCAGTCCCCCGGACCGGTACGGTCCTCGCCGATCTCCTGCCCGCCTCCTCCGCGGCCCGCGCCCGGGTCCGCGACGCGGCCCTGATCCTGGGCGGCGCCGTCCTCACCGGCGTCACCGCCCAGATAGCCGTCCCCGTCCCCGGCTCCCCGGTCCCGGTCAGCGGCCAGACCTTCGCCGCCCTGCTGGTGGGCACGGCCCTCGGCGCCCGCCGGGGCTTCCTCTCCCTCGCCCTCTACGCCCTGGTCGGCATGGCGGGCCTGCCGTGGTTCGCGGAGGCCCGCTCGGGCGCCGCGTTCCCGTCCTTCGGCTATGTCCTCGGCATGCTGCTCGCCTCCACCGTGGTCGGCGCCCTCGCCCGGCGCGGCGCCGACCGCTCGGTGCTGCGCACCGCGGGCACCATGGTGCTCGGCTCCGCGGTCATCTATGCGGTCGGGGTGCCGTACCTGGCCCTGTCCGCGCACCTCTCGCCGGCCGACGCGGTCGCGGTGGGCCTGACCCCGTTCCTGATCGGCGACGCGCTCAAGGCGGCCCTGGCGATGGGCGCCCTGCCGGCGGCCTGGCGACTGCTGGGCCGGCGGGGCTGAGGGTTCCGGGTACGCAGCACATACGGGCCGGGCCGCGCCGGTCAGGCGTCGGCCCGGTTGCCGTCCGCTTCCTTCTGCTGGGGGGCGCGTTTCCGCGCGGGCGTGCCGCGGAAGCGGGGCAGTTCCCCGGTGGGCAGGTCTTCGCCGCCCAAATTCTTGCGCAGGCTGTCGGGGAGTTGGACCGCTTCGCCGTATGTACCGTGCGCCACTGTGAGGTAGCCACTGTTGGACGGGCGAGTGCAGAGGGTCCACTCTCCCTTGGCCGGGTTCAGATAGAGCAGCGCGGGCACGTGGGCCTCTGCGTACCAGTCGATCTTGCCCGCTACGTCTGACGGCTTCTCGGAGGGAGAGGTCACCTCGACGGCCAGTTCGACCTCCTCGCCGGGAAGCAGCCACTCGTCGGGCTCGGAATTGAACATCGAGTCATGGCACACCAGCAGATCTGGCGTGGCGTAGTCATCCGGGTCGTCGGGGAGGGGGATGGACACGTTCTCGTAGGCATCCAGGCCATCTGTGAAGCACGGACCCAGGAGCCTTCGAAGAAAGTTCACGGTCTGCGCGTGGCCAAGGCGTGGCGAGGGGGACACGATAAGCCTTCCTCGGATGATCTCGACCCGCAGGCCGCTGGCTTTCTCGATCTCTTCGGCCATCTCCCGCAGGCTCGCCCCTGCCCATGAGACTGCCTTCAGATGGTCGCGAGGCTTGGGCTCAGGTGCTTCATGTCCGTAGTCGTCGTAATGAACGGGCTGCGCACTCAATGTTCGCTCCTTCCAGCCAGTACTGCCCAGTGTGCCTCCAGTACGCCGAGACGTCCCCCGTGACCGGGCAATGTCCCGGGGCAGAAGCTGCCACATAGAGGACCGACAACGTCGGAGAGATCACTTCTGGCTTCCGGCTGTCCGATACCGCCCACCCCCGATCGTCGATCGCCCGCAGACGCGAGAACCTGGCCCGCACCTCGTCAAAGGTGCGGGCCAGGTACGTACACACCGAGGACTACTCCACCGCCCCCGCAACCCTGCGCCGCCGCTCCAGCACCAGGCCCAGGCCGAGCACCAGCGCTGCCACCAGGCTTGACAGCAGCACCTGTTCGCGGTTGTCGCCGCCGTCGACGAGCATGTAGCCGAGGACGAACAGGATCATGCCGATCGTCGCCCAGGTCAGATACGGGAACAGCCACATCCGTACGACCAGCTTCTCCGGCATCTCGCGCAGGATGATGCCGCGCATCCTCAGCTGGGTGAAGCAGATGACGAGCCAGACGAACAGGGCGACCGCGCCGGACGAGTTGAGCAGGAACTTGAAGACGGTGTCCGGCCACCAGTAGTTGAAGGCGACGGCGAGGAAGCCGAAGACGACCGAGACCAGGATCGCGGCCTGTGGGACACCGCGCCGGTTGGTGCGGGCGAAGGCGTTGGGCGCATCGCCGCGTCGGCCGAGGGAGAAGGCCATGCGGGAGGCCGTGTAGAGGCCGGAGTTGAGGCAGGAGAGCACGGCGGTGAGGACGATGACGTTCATCACCTGGCCGGCGTGCGGGATGCCGATCGAGTCGAGCGCCGCGACATAGCTGCCCTTGTCGGTGATCGCCTTGGAGTTCCAGGGGAGCAGCGAGACCACGACGAAGATCGAGCCGAGGTAGAAGACGGCGATGCGCCAGATGACGCTGTTGGTCGCCTGCCGCACCGCGCGCTGCGGGTCCTCGGACTCACCGGCGGCGAGGGTGACGATCTCGCTGCCCATGAAGGAGAAGACGACCATCAGCACACCGGTGAGGATCGCTCCGGAACCGTGCGGCAGGAAGCCGCCATGGTCGGTGAGGTTGGAGAGCCCGGCGGTGTTGTTCTTGGAGCCAGGCAGTATGCCAAAGACCGCGAGTCCGCCGACCACCACGAAGGCCGTGATGGCGACGACCTTGATGCCCGCGAACCAGAACTCGAACTCGCCGTACGAGCTGACCGAGGCCAGGTTGGTCGCGGTGAGCACCACCATGACGATCAGGGCCCAGGCCCACTGCGGCACGGCCGGGACCCAGCCCGCGAGGATCTTGGCACCGGCGGTCGCCTCGACCGCCAGCACGACGACCCAGAAGAACCAGTACAGCCAGCCGATGGTGAACCCGGCCCAGCGGCCCAGCGCCTGGTCCGCGTAGGCGGAGAAGGAGCCGGAGGTGGGCCGGGCGGCGGCCATCTCGCCGAGCATCCGCATCACGAGGACGACCATCGCGCCGACGAGTGCGTAGGAGATCAGAATTCCGGGGCCCGCCGCGGCGATGCCGGATCCGGAGCCCACGAAGAGGCCGGCACCGATGACGCCGCCGATGGCGATCATGGAGAGATGGCGGTTCTTGAGCCCGGCCTTCAGGCCGTCCCGGTCGGCCGACGAGGAGGCGGCGTCTGCGGGATCACCGGACGTCGACGCCTTTGTCATGGTCGGCGGTATCGCGCTCATGGAAGCAGGTTCCTTCGGTTCTCGGATTACTCGGGGTACGAGTCCCCGCATTAGACCTTCCGAAGACGTACTCCGGAAGACCCGAATCCGTATCGTTGTATTCACACTTTGAAGACAACGGCCCGGCGACGTAGCCCACTGCCGGTCCATGCCACACTGCACGCATGCGCGTGTACCTCGGCTCCGACCATGCCGGTTACGAACTTAAGAACCACCTCGTGGAGTGGCTCAAGGCCCATGGCCATGAGCCCGTCGACTGCGGTCCCCACATCTACGACGCCCAGGACGACTACCCGCCGTTCTGCCTCCGGGCGGCCGAGCGGACCGCCGCCGACCCGGACAGCCTGGGCATCGTGATCGGCGGCTCGGGCAACGGCGAGCAGATCGCCGCGAACAAGGTCAAGGGCGTACGCGCCGCACTCGCCTGGAGCGAGCAGACGGCCGCCCTCGGCCGGGAGCACAACGACGCCAATGTGGTCTCGATCGGCGGCCGGATGCACACCCAGGAGGAGGCGACCAAGTTCGTCGAGATCTTCCTGGCGACGCCCTACTCGGGTGAGGAGCGTCACACCCGCCGCATTGAGATGCTGAGCGCCTACGAGGCCACCGGCGAGCTCCCCCCGATCCCGGCCCACCACCCGCAGCAGGGCTGAGGACGCGTCCATGCCCGAGGGGCACACCATCCACCGGCTCGCCGCCGACCACCGCGAACTGTTCGCGGACCGCCCCGTCCGAGCGACCAGCCCCCAGGGCAAGTTCACCGATGGCGCCGCCCTGGTGCACGGACAGCCGCTGGCCGGCGCCGAGGCCCATGGCAAGCACCTCTTCCTGGGCTTCGAGGCCACCGGGTGGGTGCACGTCCACCTCGGCCTGTTCGGGAAGTACACCTTCGGGGGCGCCCCCGTGCCGCCCGCCACCGACACGGTGCGGCTGCGGCTGGCGACCCCCGAGGCGTACGCCGACCTGCGCGGCCCCACCACCTGCACATTGATCACCGATGGTGAGAAGCAGGCGATACACGACCGGCTCGGGCCGGACCCGCTCCGGCCGGGTGAGGACCCGGCCCCCGCCTTCGCCCGGATATCCCGCAGCCGCAGCAGCGTCGCCGCGCTGCTGATGGACCAGAAGGTCATCGCGGGGGTGGGCAATGTCTATCGCGCCGAAGTCCTGTTCCGGCATGGCATCGACCCATACCGTGCGGGGCGCGATCTCACCCGGTCCGAGTGGGATGCGATCTGGTCGGACCTGGTCGGGCTGATGCGCGAGGGCGTACGTCACAACCGCATCGACACCGTCCGGCCCGAGCACACCCCCGAGGCCATGGGGCGGCCGCCCCGGGTGGACGACCACGGCGGCGAGGTCTACGTCTACCGCCGGGCCGGACAGCCCTGCCACCTCTGTGGCGAGGGGATCCGCACCGCCGGCCTCGCCGCCCGCAACCTCTTCTGGTGCCCGGGCTGCCAACGGGCCTGATCCGTCAGGAGCCGTGCGGAGGCCAGGTCCGTCAGGAGCGGTACGGAAGCCCGATCCGTCAGAAACTGTGCGGAAGCCAGGGCGCCACCTCGGAGCCAAACGCCAACGAGGCCTCCGCCAGCGCCCCTTCGCGCAGCTCCCGCACCCGCCCCGCGCCCGCCAGCGCGGTCAGCGAGACGCCGCCCAGATACGCCGCCCCCAACTCGCCCACGGACAGCGCGAGATCGGCCCGGTCCCCGGTGCGCCGGCAGGACGCGCCCTTGGCATCGCCGGTCAGCCGCCAGCGCCCCGCGTTCCAGGGACAGAAGGCGTCCTCGACCTCGAACACCACATCCACCGGCGCCCGATAGGTACGCGCCGACAGCGCCGCGCCCACCTCCACCAGCCGCAGATGCAGCCCGTCCCGCACCCCCAGCCGGCAGGGCCGCAGGTCGTTCACCAGCTGCAGCAGCGGGTCGTCGACCGGCCGGGCGTCGGCTTCCAGGCGCGTGGTCAGATCGAGGCCGAAGAGGAACTCCCACAGCGCGGCGTACGCCCCGGGGCTCAGCGCCTCCAGATCGCGCAGGATCACCGTGCCGTTCGGCCCGGACTCATCCGAGGACGGGCGCACCGCATACCGCGCATACCCCACCGTCTCGCCCGCCACCTCGGCCAGTACGCACTGCAACGGCGAGGCGCCCGCCCGCTCTTCGGCCGGGTCCAGCAGCGGCAGCGCCGCCCAGCCGCGCGCCCGCGCCAGCATGCCGGGCCGGGTGGCTACCCGGCGCGCGTACACCGCCTCGCAGACATCGCGCGCTTCCCCGGGCTTCGACAAGCGCAACCGCACACCAGCTGTGCCGTTCGCGCCCTGTGAGACACGCGTGTCATGCGGTACGGAAACATGCACCCGTGCTGTATCGATACTGGCGCGAATGCTGTGGGTGGCCACCCCATAGTCGAAGCGGCCGTAGATCGCCTGCTCCGAGGCGGTCAGCACCGCCAGCGGCTCGCCCCACGCCCGTATCCCCTCCAACTGCCGCCGCATCATCGCCGTCAGCACCCCGCGCCGCCGGTGCGTGGGCCGGACGCTCACCAGGCTCACCCCCGCCGCAGGCACCAGCGCACCGCCGGGTACCGAAAGCCGAAAGGCAAACGCGCTGGCCGTACCGATGGTTTCGCCGTCCTCCCAGGCCCCGATCGAGCGCTCCACCGACGCCAGTTCGCCCCACAGCGAGCGCACCCCGGGCGGCTCGGGCACCCCGCCCCAGGCGAGCAACACCGTGTCGTACCACCGATCCCAGTCAGCCTCGCGCAGTACGCGCAACTCCATCGCCATGAACCATGCCTAGCAACGCATACCCGTGCGCGCGACCGAATTTCGCATAGGGTTGCTCCCGGGGTTGCCGGTCGGCGTGCCCCAGGCTGTCGTGTCGGCGCGGCGTGAATCGACGCACCGCCGAATGGGTGGATAAGGTCCCGAAGCAATGACTGGCAGTGCGGAGACCCCGACGGCCCGGATGCGCAAAGCACTGCACCGGGCCCGCACCGGCCTGCGCAAATCCGGAGTCGACTACTTCCGCGGCGACGGCTCCGACTGGCTCGCCCTCACCGCCCTGCTGCTCTCCGTACCCGCCATCGCCCTGGGCACCATCGTCCAGCCCGAATGGTGCGCCCCCGCCGCCCTGGTGCTGCCCATCGTCGCCGGCGGACTGCTGCTGCGCCCCGCCAGCCTGCTCGGGCTGTACGCGGCCGCGGCCACCGCGCTCATCGTCGAGTCCGCCGTCCTCGACCCCTATGCCTACGGCGCCGACCGGGTCACCCCCGGCACCATCCTGGTCGTCGCCGCGGTCGGCTTCTTCGGCCTGCTCATCGCCCAGTTCCGCAGCCGCGTCGGGGTGCCCTGGCGGCGCGGCGGAACGATGCTCTTCGACCTGCGCGAACGCATCCGCGTGCAGAGCAAGTTGCCCAAGCTGCCGCGCGGCTGGCATCGCGAGATGGCCCTGCGCCCGGCCGGCGGCCAGTCCTTCTCCGGCGACTTCGTCGTCGGCGCCCGCACCAATGGCGGCCGCACCCTGGAGGTCGTCCTCACCGATGTCTCCGGCAAGGGCATGGACGCCGCCTCCCGCGCCCTGCTGCTCTCCGGCGCCTTCGGCGGCCTGCTGGGCTCCCTGCCCCCGCACGCCTTCCTCCCCGCCGCCAACGGCTACCTGCTCCGCCAGGACTGGGACGAGGGCTTCGCCACCTCCGTCCACCTCGTCCTGGACCTGGAGAGCGGGGACTACGAACTCTTCTCGGCCGGCCACGTTCCCGGACTGCACCTGTGCGCGGGCACCGGCCGCTGGGAGGAGAAGTCCGCCGAGGGCCCGCTGCTCGGCGTCTACGACGGCGCCGAGTTCGACGCCGTCAAGGGCACACTGCGCCGCGGCGACGTCCTGATGCTGTTCACGGACGGCCTGGTCGAGACCTCCGACCGTGAGCTCACCGAGGGTATGGACCGGCTCACCGGGGAGGCCGACCGCTATGTCACCT